>NZ_JBPQTL010000014.1:0-86652 GCF_051386295.1 Micromonospora sp. URMC 105
CCACCAGCGGGAGTACGGCGAGTGCGGAGAAGGTGGCGGCGAGCACGATGCCGGCCGAGGGTCTGGTTTCGGCCCGGTGGGGTGGGCTCGGGCGGCAGGATGGGCGATGTCGGCTTAGTCTTTCGGTGCGTCGATTGGTGCGTCGATTCAAGGGACGGGTGGAGATGGCCGGGAGACGGGGCGCGGGCGCGGCCACGCTGATCGCGGTGCTGGTGGTGCTCGGGTGGCTGGTGGTCGGCGGGATCGCCGGGCCGTACTCCGGGAAGCTCGGCGAGGTCGCCACCAACGACAACGCCTCGTTCCTGCCCGCCGAGGCCGAGGCCACCCGGGCGCAGGACCTCGCCGGCCGCTTCGTGGAGCGGCAGAGCACCCCGGCGCTGGTCGTCTACGAGCGCAGCTCCGGCGTCACCGACGCCGACAAGCAGCGGGCGACCGCCGACGCCGCGCGGTTCGCCCAGGTCCCGGGCGTGATCGGACCGCTGCCGCCGCCGATCCCCAGCCAGGACGGTCAGGCGCTCCAGGTGGTCGTACCGATCGACGACGCCGACGGCGAGGAGATCGGCCGGGTGGTCGATGAGCTGCGCCGGATCGCCGGCGGCGACCGGGACGGACTCACCGTCGACGTCGCCGGACCGGCCGGGCTGCTCGCCGACCTGATCGAGGTGTTCGGCGCGATCGACGGGCCGCTGCTGCTGGTCACCCTCGTCGTGGTGCTGGTGATCCTGCTGATCGTCTACCGCAGCCCGGTGCTCTGGATCTTCCCGCTGCTCGCGGCGGGCCTGTCGTACGCGCTGGCGGCGGTCTTCGTCTACTACCTGGCGAAGCACGACGTGATCCAGCTGAACGGGCAGGCGCAGGGCATCCTGACCGTGCTGGTCTTCGGCGCCGGCACCGACTACGCGCTGCTGCTCATCGCCCGCTACCGGGAGGAACTGCACCGGCACGAGCGCCCCTGGGACGCGATGAAGACCGCCTGGCGGGGCGCCGCCCCGGCGATCATCGCCTCCGGCGCCACCGTGATCGTCAGCCTGCTCTGCCTGCTGCTGTCCAGCCTCAACTCCAACCGGGCGCTCGGCCCGGTCTCGGCCGTCGGCATCGCCGCCACGCTGCTCGTGATGCTCACCTTCCTGCCCGCGCTGCTGCTGCTCGGCGGCCGGTGGGCGTTCTGGCCCCGCCGGCCCCGGGTCGACCAGGCCGACCCGCAGACCGAGCACGGCATCTGGAGCCGGGTAGCCCGCTTCGTCGCCCGGCACGCCCGGCCGGTCTGGCTGGCGACCGCGGCCGGGCTGGCCCTGCTCACCCTCGGCCTGACCCAGCTCGGCGTCACCACCCTCGGCCAGTCCGACCTGTTCACCGAGCGCACCGACTCGGTCGCCGGGCAGGAGGTCATCGCCCGGCACTACCCGGCCGGCACCGGCAGCCCGGCGACCATCTTCACCAACCAGCAGACCGCCCAGGAGGTCGCCCGGGTGGCGCAGGGCGTCCGGGGCGTCGCCGCCGTACGCCCGGTCACCGACCAGCGGACCGGCCCGCCTGAGGAGAATGCCCCGCCCAAGGTGGTCGACGGGAAGGTGCAGCTGGAGGCGACCCTCGCCGACCCGCCGGACAGCGACGGCGCGGAACAGGCCATCCGCGACCTGCGCGCCGCAGTGCACCGGGTCGCCGGTGCCGACGCGGTGGTCGGCGGGTTCACCGCGATCAACGTGGACACCTCCGCCGCGTCCACCCGGGACCGCAACGTGATCATCCCGGTGGTGCTGCTGGTCATCGCGGTGATCCTGGCCCTGCTGCTGCGCGCCCTGCTCGCCCCGGTGCTGCTCATCGCCACCGTGCTGCTGTCGTTCCTGGCCACCCTCGGCCTCTGCGCGCTGATCTTCCGGTACGCCTTCGACTTCCCCGGGGTCGACGCGTCCTTCCCGCTCTTCGCGTTCGTCTTCCTGGTCGCCCTCGGCATCGACTACAACATCTTCCTGATGAGCCGGGTCCGCGAGGAGTCGGTCAAGCGCGGCACCCGCGGCGGGGTGCTGGTCGGCCTCGCCGTCACCGGCGGGGTGATCACCTCGGCCGGCATCGTGCTCGCCGCCACCTTCTCCGCACTCGCCGTACTCCCGCTGGTGGTGCTGGTGGAACTCGGCGTGGCGGTCGCGGTGGGCGTACTGCTGGACACCATCGTGGTCCGCTCACTGCTGGTGCCCGCGCTGTCGTACGACATCGGGCCGAAGATCTGGTGGCCCAGCCGGCTGTCGCGGACGGCCCGGACCGAGACGGAGGCCGGACATGCTGGCTGAGACGGACGTCGTCATCGTCGGCGGCGGCCTCGCCGGGCTGGCCGCCGCCCGGCGGCTGCACCGCGCCGGCGTGCCCTGGCGGCTGCTCGAGGCGGGCGACCGGCTCGGCGGCCGGGTCGCCACCGACGCGGTCGACGGTTACCTGCTGGACCGCGGCTTCCAGGTGCTGAACACCGCCTACCCGCGGCTGGGCACCCTGCTCGACGTCGGCACCCTGGAGCTGGGCCGGTTCACCTCCGGCGTGCTCGTCCGCCGCGGCGAGCGGCTCGACCGGCTGGTCAACCCGCTGCGCGCGCCCGGCGCCGCGCCAGGCACGGCCCTGGCCGGCGTCGGCTCGCTGCTCGACCGGCTCCGCTTCGCCGCGCTCGCCACCGGCTGCGCCACCCTGCCGAAGAGCCGGCTGCTCGCCGCGCCGGAGACCACCACCGAGGCGGCGCTGCGCCGGGCCGGGCTCTCCGACGCGATCATCGAGGAGCTGCTGCGGCCGTTCCTCTCCGGCGTCCTCATCGACCGGGAGCTGGAGACCTCCAGCCACGTGCTGGCGATGATCCTGCGCTCCTTCGCACGCGGCCGGATCGGCCTGCCCGCGCGGGGAATGGCCGCGCTGCCCCGGGCCGTCGCCGAGCCGCTGCCCGCCGACCTGATCGAGCTGGACACCCCGGTCGCCGAGGTTGCACCCGGCCGGGTCCGCACCCAGGCCGGTGACATCGGCTGCCGCGCCGTCGTGGTCGCCGTCGACCCGCCCGCGGCGGGCATGCTGCTGCCCACCCTGGCCCGGGTACGCATGCACAGCTACACGACCTACTACCACAGCACCACCGAGGCGCCCCTGGACGAGCCGATCCTGCTCCTCGACGGGGACCGGCGGGAGCTGGTCGCCAACACCGTCGTGGTCAGCAACGCCGCGCCGACGTACGCGCCGGCCGGCTGGCACCTGGTGGCCACCTCCGTGGTCGGTCCGAACGCCCCGCCGGAGCCGGCGATCCGGCGCGAACTGGACCGGCTCTACGGACGCTCGACAGCGGACTGGACCCACCTGACGACCGTCGAGGTCCCCGAGGCGCTGCCCGCCGCGCCGCCGCCACAGAGGCGGCTGCGCAAGCCGGTGGCGCTCGGCAACGGCCTCTTCGTGGCCGGCGACCACCGGGACAGTCCATCGATCCAAGGGGCGCTGGCCAGCGGCTGGCGTACGGCGGGAGCGGTGCTGGCGGAACTGCGCGCGGTGGGCTGATCCGGCGCGGTGCGGGGGACCGTGCCGAGCGCTGCTGACTGTTATCCTCGCGTAGCCCATCGTGCCGGTCGGGTGCCATTTGTCGGCCGTTTCGGTGGTGGCCGGTGATCCGTCGAGCGGGATACGATCCGGCGCGGTATCGGGGCGGTAGCTCAGCCGGTTAGAGCAGGGGACTCATAATCCCTCGGTCGCGGGTTCGAGTCCCGCCCGCCCCACCACGCAAACGCCCTGTTCAGCCATGCTGGCGACGACCCGGACGAACCGCGTCGAGGTCCGGACCGACACCTTCAGTCCGCACTGAGTCCGCAGCAGCACGACCCGCCGCCCGATCAAGGCGGCCCGCAAGCGGGCCGCGCCGGCCCGGCCCCGGCCTGCTGGCGACCTCCGGCCGGCATCGGCCGGGCCGGCCGGCCACGCTGGCGGAACCAACAAGGGCATAAAGGGCTGAGGCGGAACGATCGCCGTCGGGGTTGCTCGCCGTCAGGGTTAGGGCGATCGGCTGCCGCGCAGCAGAGCTGCTTGCCCTCGGCCTCTCGTGGGCACCGCTCGCGGTTCGATGACGACGAGGACCAGGGGGTGCCCCATCCCCCGGGTGCCCGATCCTCTACGCCGCCCGTCCGGCGTCAAGGGCGCTGCGCGTCGGCCCGCCGATGGCCTACGGCCACCCTTGACCCCGACCGGCCGCCGCAGTCTTGGCACCCATCCGGGGGATGGGGGCAGTTTGGCGGCCATTCCCAAGCCGACAGTCGGCCCGTGCCCGCGTGCCCGTTGGGAAGGAAGACGACGGTCAACGGCGGTCAGCTCCTGGGCGCGGCAACCAGCGTGGCGAGGCAGGTCAAGCCGGGTCACTGCCGAGCGACTTCCGCCCGCGCCCTCCATACTCCCTATCACGTGGCCTTAAGAACCTCCGTCCAGATTGGAACATTTCATTCAGCATTCGCATCTTGCCTTGATCTGGGCCTTCTCGGGTTGCCCATTCGTTGTCGATTAAAAAGTCCTTCCAGGCGCTACGCTTACGCTCCATCAAGTCATCATTATGCGAATGGTTTTGAATCAAGCTGCGGTAGCCCCACAGCGCACGAATGCCGAAAACTTCCTCTTCCAGGGTGGTAAAGCTCCAGCCTGACGGCAGCGAGGCGTCAATAAACTCGAACAGTTCGACATGAGACCAGACCGGCCGAGCGTAGTCGTTCAGCACAAGGAGCCCAAGGTTCCCCTGCCTGATCGCCATCGCGTATACCGCATAAACACTGCCGACTGATAGCTGAAACTTGGTGGATTCAGAATTTGCCGTGAGACTAAGTACCGATTGCGGCAAATCGCTTCCACGGTTTCCAATGCAGACAACCTGCATCACCACCGCTCATCCACCCCCGAAATGCGGCCCTTGATCTTGAGGCCATCAATTGCCCCGGTTTCTCCGTGCGGCGATTCCAAGGGCTCCCAGCTGCGGCTCCCGAGCCCCAATACCGCCAGCGCTGCCGCCAACGGAGGGTTTGTCGTTCTGCGAGGCGACGGGGGACGGGCCGGCGCACCTAGATCGATGATGGGCATAGGGCAGGTTATCCGTTGGTCAGGACAACCCGCTCGCACCGGTGCGGGCCATCCACGGGCCAGTAACCGTGGCGCCGAGCGGTCATGACGGGGCACGAACGGCATCCGGCTCTGCCGCCGGCCGCAGGCGTTTCGGGCATCACCACCGCTTGAGCACGCTCTTCCAAACTGGCGGTACGGGCTGCGATGATCGCGTCGTGGGTGGTGGCGATGACGGCAGCGAGGACTGGCGTGAACTACGCACGCAGCTGCGCGTAGGCCAACGCCTGACCGGTCGCGTGTGCTGGGTTCCAAGTCCCGGTGTAATTGGGGTCGGTGTCGACCTCGGTCTTGCCGTGAAGGGCTTCGCGGATGTCCTGGTGCTGCCCTGCGACGCGGCGCAGTGGCCGACGCTCGGCACCGTAACCGAGTTCGAGATCATTCATATCGATGAGCGGCCTCAGATCCGTCTGCGGCCCGTCGAGCCGAGCTACCGAGCGGACCATCCATAGGTGGGCGGTCCGCATCCAGTCCGCAAGAGGTCGACGGACAGTGGGCGAGTAATGCGAGATGCCGAAAGGTGTTCCCGCTGCTAGACGGCCATGTGCCCAGGCCGGTGGGACGGGCAATTTGATCTCATAATCCCTCGGTCGCGGGTTCGAGTCCCGCCCGCCCCACCGACCGCACCATTGTGCGAACCGGTGGTACTCCTGAGAGGTGCCCCCGTCCGTCTCGGGCGGGGGCATTGTCGTGTCGGTGGGGATCTTGAACACGGGTACGACTCCCTGGTCGGTGAGTTGGACTTCGGCGATGAGGGTCTCGATGGCGGCTTTGCGTTCGGTGGCGGTGCCGCTGGTCATGATGGTGCTGAGGTGGTCGCGGATGCGGGCGACGGTGCCGGGCAGCGGGGGCGCGGGCTGGGACGTCAGGCCGGCGTCGAGTTCGGTGTGCCGGGCATGAAGTTGGGCCAGCCGCTGGCGGAGTTCGCGGATGCGTGGGCCGGCGGTGGCGTCGTCCATGGTGCCGTTCTCGAACGCGGTGTGATACCGGTCGATCGCGTTCTCGGTGGTGGTGATCTGGTTGGCGGTGGCGGTGAGTTCGGCGCGCCGGTCGTCGGTGGTGGTGTCGTGTTGGGCGTGGGCGCGTTGGATCATGGCGGCGAGGACGGGTTCGGCGGTGGTGTAGAAGTCGAGTAGGGCTTTGAGGATCATGTGGTCGAGGTCGTCGGCGGGGAGCCGGGGTGCGGTGCAGGTGGCGTGTTTGCCGTAGCGGGTGCGGGTGAAGCAGGTGTAGTAGCGGTAGCGGCGGGTGCGGCCTTTGGCGGACGTGCCGATGTAGCGCTGTCCGCAGCGTGGACAGGTGAGTAGGCCGGTGAGGTAGTAGTCCGAGTCGGACATGGCCCGCTGGGTTTGGACGTCACCGCGGGCGGCGGCGATGTCCTGGGCGCGGCGGAACGTGTCCCGGTCGATGAGCGGCTCGTGGGCGTCGGGGACGTAGACGTCGCGGTAGGCGATGTCCCCGAGGTAGGCGGGGTTGTCCAGGATCCGGTTGATGGTGTGTCCGGACCACTTCTTGCCGGTGCGGTTCGGAACACCGCGAGAGTTCAACTCGGTGGCGATGGCACGGGTCCCGAGCCGGTCGCGGGTGTAGAGGCGGAAGATGTCCCGCAGGATGGGTGCCTCGTCGGGGTGCGGCACCAAACGCTGCGTGTCGGGGTTGACGAGGTAGCCGTAGGGGCGGGTGCCGCCGGCCAATCGGCCTTTGCTGGCTTTCGCGGTCATGCCGCTTTTTACCCGGTCGATGATCATGTTCCGTTCGTATTCGGCGAAGACGGCGAGGAATTGCAGCATCATGCGGCCGACCGGGCCGCCGGTGTCGACGGGTTCGGTGGCGGAGGCGACGCGGACGTTGGCGCGTCGAGGGTGGCGGCGAGGTCGACGAAGTGGGCGAGGCTGCGGCTGAATCGGTCGACTCGGTAGACGAGGAGGACGTCGTAGAGGCCGGCTTTCGCCGCGTCGAGTGCCTTTTTGAGGCCGGGGCGTTCGGTGGTGGCGCCGGAGGCGTCGTCTTCGAATTCGTAGACGATGACCCAGCCGGGGTTGTTGTCGACGTAGCGTCGCAGGGCGGTGCGTTGGGCGAGGAGGCTGAAGGGTTGGTGTTCGTCGTCGGTGGAGCGTCGGATGTAGATGCATACCCGGCACGGGCCGGTCGAGCCGTCCGGCTGGGTGGTGGTGGGGGCGCGTCGGCCGCGCCGCTTTGGTGGGCTGGTGGGGGTGGGCTTGCCTGCCATGAGGTGGTTCCTCCGTGCGGGGTTGCGGTGGGGGTTGGCTGGCGGCGAATCGCCCGGTGGTGGGCCGCTGCTGGCGTTGGGCGAGGGGGTTCAGGCGGCGAGGTCGGGGTGCTCGCGCGCCAGAAGTGGTTGAGTAGGACGGCGAGGGCTTCGGCGGCGTTGTCGAGGTCTTCGGCGGTCATGGGAATGGTGTCGATGCGTGCGATCCGCATCGGAATCGTCGTTTTTCTTTCGTTGGTGGGGACGTGTTTCGCACCGCCGTTATTGGTGGCGGTACCGGGATGCGGTTCGTCAGGATAGCTCCGGACGGCGTTTTCGTCGTCATACGGCGCGGTGGCCACGGTCCTCCGAAAAGCGTGTGAAGCTGCTGGGGTCGGAGTCCTTCGTTCATGTGGTTTCCTTTCCTGCGCGGATTCGCGCGATCGATCCGATTGATGCGGAAGAGGCGACTCATGACGGGTCGCGCTGCTGCCGCGTGAGAGGCGGGGACGATACCTCGGCGCGCTGTCACCGGGAGGCGATGCGGACTGTCAGCGACTCACGGAAACTCACACAGGGCGCCAGAGAGCGACTGACAGATGCGAAGCGTTGCTGTCACGGCGTGAGCAGAGGTATCTTTCGCGCCCCGTCGGGCGGGAGAGGCGTGGCTGCGGCTAATCGCTGCCGTGTTTGCCGGCCGCCGCCGTCATCGCGGTTCGGGAAGCAGCCGTCGCGCCCGCTGGCCTGCGGGGCTCAGCGGCGTGATGGCCCTTGACGCGGCCTGTGTGGGCGCGTGTCCGGTCACCAGGGGTGGGTTGCCGTTGGGGTCAGGTGGCCTGTTCGGTGCGGCTGTCGGCGGCGGGGAGGTCAGCTAGGCGCATCGGCGCCCCGTGGTGGCGGTGCAGCCACCACACGGCTTCGGCGGGGTTGATGTCGGTGACGTCGGCGTGCACGGCGGTGGCCACCGGGTAGATGGTCCCGGCGGCGGCGAGTTCCTGGTGTAGGTGCCGCTCGCGGGCTGGGGAGTGCAGCCAGAACAGCACCGGCCAGATCCGGCCGGTGACGTGCGCGAGTTCCCGATATCCGTCGATCTTGTCGACCAGGCGGGACAGCGGCCGTTCGGTGCCGAGGTCGTGCTCCAGGAAGAACGGCACCCTGCGGTCGCCGTCGACCCAGATGCCGTGCCCGTCCGGCCGTGACCTCGGCTGGTAGATGCGCACGGTGACGTCGTCGTCGGGCTCGGCGAAGGCACCCATCTGCTGGCAGCGTCCCGCCGGCCACCAGCGCACCAACTCGCTACCGGGATGGGTGCGGGCGTGACCCGCCAGGGCGGTGAAGAAGCCGTTGACCCCGAGCAGGTGCGGCAGGTTCGCCCGCCTCGTCAGATGCCACCGCCTCTTGCGGGCCTGATCCTTACGCGGCAGGTCCTCGCCGCGCTGCGCGGCGACGACCTCGACGCCGAGCTGCGCCAGCACGTAGTGGAACGGGTAGGAGCCGCCGTCGGGCTTCTGCGGCCGGAACCGGTCCACCACCTCCAACTTCTTCATCAGCGCCCGCAGGCGCTCTTGGGCGTAGTCAACCGACGGGTAGAGGGCTTCGGCGATCTGGAAGGAGGTGAGCACGCCGTGGTCGGCCAGCCAGCCGAGCAGGACGAGGTCGCGGTCGGTGAGCTGAGCCTGCACCCGAAGCAGCTGATCAGGCATGCGCCACCACCCACCCAGGGGGGAGAGACCCAGTCGGAGGGTCTGTCGCAGCACGGCAGACAGTGCTGACAGCGGCCCTGACCTGGGCTGTGAGCCGAACCAGAGGGTCCGTTCGGGGGTCCTGTTGAAGAGGGACGCCAAGTGGGAGACCCAGCAGGACCCGCAACGGGAGGTCAAGCCCGTCGCTGTCGACGTAGAGACGATGGGGTGCTGGTGGGTCAGCGAGGTTTGCCGACCCGTTCGAGTAGATGATCGTGGGCATCACGAATACGGCCTTTCGATAGAAGTTGGGGCTGTACGGCAACGGGGGTCGGTCGCGCCAGGTCCACGCCTGACAGGGTGGTAACTGATTGCTTTGGCGCGGTCGCTGTCCGAAGAGGTAGCGTCCATCGATGGAAGCGATGTAGCCGCACGTGTCCAGCCGACCGACGTTCGGGGGTTGCATGCCATGTCTGGGCGGCAAGCTATCGATCCAGCGTTCGGGGCGTGCCTGAAGGCGCTGCGCACAAAGCGCCGGCTGTCTCTGCGCCGACTTGGTCAGCAGATCCACTGCTCTCACGGCTATCTGTGGGATCTGGAGGCCGGCCTGAAGCGTCCGAGCCCCTCCGTGCTGGCGCTTCTCGAGGCAGCATTGGGCGCGGGCGGGGAGTTGCTCGCGTTGGCTTCCGCAGCGTCAGCCGACGGCGGCGAGGCCTCAGCAGGCGCGGTCAACGCCGGTGGCGCCACGATTCCGGGGCTAGAGTTCGCAGCGGATTGGCAACGCGGTGTTGCCGTCGCGACCGAGCTGTGGCGGGACGATATGCAACGGCGGGATCTACTCCGAGGCGTCGGCTTCAGTGCGGCGGCGTATCTCTCACCAGCCGTGCGCTGGCTGACCGCGCCGCTGGACGAGTCGCCCGCGAGCGCTGGAGAGCGCCTCGTCGGGGAACCGGAGATCGAAGCCGTACGGCGCGTCACGGGCGTCTACCGGTCGCTGGACAACCAGTACGGCGGGACGCGGGTCCGGGACAGTATGGTGCGCTTCCTCGACACCGAGGTGGCTGAACTGCTACGCGGTCGGTACGACCAGCGGACAGGCCGAGCCCTGATGTCCGCTACTGCCGAGGCGACACAGCTGGCCGGTTGGTCGTCGTACGACGCCGGCCTACACGGGCTCGCGCAGCGATACATGGTGCAGGCGCTACGACTGGCTGCCGCAGCGGGCGACCGACCGCTGGGTGCGGAGATCATGGCGGCGATGAGCCACCAGGCTGCCTACCTTCGTGCCTCGACGGAGGCGGTTGATCTGGCCCGTGCCGCCGGTTCGATGGCGGCTCAGGCCGGGGTCGCGGCGATTGAGGCGGAAGCGGCGGTACTCGAAGCGCAGGGTTACGCGGTCGGCGGCGACGAGGCGGCGTGTGCCGCCGCGCTCGACCGGGCTGAACGCGCGTTCGACCGTGCGGAGCGCGGCAGCGACCCGCAGTGGATCGGCTACTTCGACGAGGCGTACCTGTCGGCGAAGTTCGGGCACTGCTTCACCGCCCTCGGGCAGGGCAAGACAGCCGCACGCTTCGCGGTCCGCTCGCTCGACATGGACGGCCAGACGTACGCCCGCGGACGCCAGTTCAACCTGGCGCTCCTGGCGGTGGCTCACGTGCAGTGCGGTGATCCCGAGCAGGCGGCTGTCGTGGGTGTGCAGGCGGCCACGGCCGCGGAGCGGTTGCACTCGCGCCGCGCACGGGACTACCTTGCCGACCTGGCAGATCGGCTCGGCCCGTACCAGGGGCTTTCCGCCGTGGACGAGTTCAGCGAGCGGGTCCTGCCGCTTCTGCGGTCTGCCTAGATCCGCCCGGACGCCTTCGCCAGCAGCGTCGCGAGCAACCCCGTCACGGACCCCGCGCCAACGATCTCGCCGGCCTCGATGCGCTGCTGCACCTCCGCCAGCGGAATCCATCCGAGCCGTTCGGTCTCGTTGATGTCCGGCGCCGCGCCAGTGGGCTCGGCGCCCCGGGCGAGGTAGACGACGTTTGCCTGGTCGATCGTTCCCACCATGGGCTGGAACGCGATCAGCGGCTCCATGTTCTTGGGCCGCCAGCCCGTTTCCTCCTCAACCTCCCGGGCGGCGCACACGGCCGAGTCCTCATCCGGGTCGAGGTAGCCGCCGGGAAGTTCCCACACCCAGCGGTCGATGATGAACCGGTGCCGCCACATCATCAGGACCCGGTCGGCATCGTCGAGAACAACCACCATCGCGGCAGACGGCACCCGCAGCACGTACTGCTCGAAGCGCACGCCGTCCGGTAGCTCCACGTCGGCGACGCTGAGTACCGCGCGTCGCGTGTCATCGATGACGCGTTCGCCGTGAATCGTCCACTCGCTGGCCCGTCGGGCGTCCGTGGTCATAGACCCACCCTAATTCAGCCATCCGTGGGCCTCACATGTCCGGGCGACGGTGTCGGCTGACACCGGCTGACATCGACACCGTTCATCTCACGCTGCGTCGGCGGAAGGCTACTGATCGACGGAGGTGGGGGTCAGGTTGATCCGTTCCCGGCTGTCGCAGGCTGGCGCCGGGAGTCGGCCGCGCGGATCTCATCGTCTCCGTCAGTCCTGCCACCCCTCGACGGGAGATCGCAGATGACCAGCGCCACGGCGGCCAGGTCCGCCCCTGAAAAGAACAGCGGCCCCTCTGACTTCAGCCGGGAGGTTCTCCGCTCCTTCCTCCAGGACAGGTCACCGACCTCGAACGAGCGATGGCGTCGATGGTGCACCGGCCTGATCGGGGGCGGTCACCTCAGCGCGTCGGACCTGCTCGATTGGTGGACCGAGGTTGTCGAGTTCGATCCGGTGCTCCGCAGACACGTCACGCGACCCGTCACCGTGCAGGACGGCACGGTGGTCGTCGCCGGCAGCGGCAAGGAACAGTTCAAGACGTTCAACGTCAGTACCGCCGCGGCGATCCTCGCCGCCGCGGCCGGCACCCCCGTCGTCAAAGGTGTCTCCCGTTCGGTGTCCGCAATCTCCGGCGCGGCGGACATCCTCGACGTCCTACGGATGAGGCCGGTCATCGACCCGGCGGGCATACCGGACGCGCTACAACGGCACAACATCGCCTTCGTCTCCTATCCGCTCTTCTGTCCCCGGTACGCGGACAGGTATGACGGCGTCTTCAACTCGATCAATCCCGCGAGCTTCTTCATGCCTGTGGCGACGCTGTGCGTAAGCGCCTCCCGCTTCCTGTTCGGTCTCGCCCACCCCGATGTGGAGCTGTCGGCACGCGCGCTCCGAGCCATCCGTCCCGATGTGGTCGCCGGGACGGTCGTCTCCACCGATCTCACCGACGGGGAGACAGTCGACGAGTACTGCGGTGTCGGCACCGTCCGCCTTGCGCGCGCCAACGCCGAGCTGGTCGATTCGACCACTCGCGCCAAGAGCGCCCCCGCAACGGGGTGGCGCACCGCCGTTGCCCATCGACCGACTCACGCGGCCAACGCCGCGCTCGCCGCCGAGGCACTCGCGCCGGGTGGCGACTCGCCCGCCACCAGCCTTGTCGAGCTGAACGCCGCGCTCATCGTTGGCCCCGACGCCCTTACCGACGACTCGCTCGATCGCGTACGGCATGCCCGACGTTCCGGCGGAGCCATACGCCTGCTCAGGGCGTTGTCCGAGAGCCGCTAACCCCACACCAAGGAGGACAGATGCCAGCCATCCCGATGGATCAGCACACCACCGAGGCTGTCGCCGGGCACCTGGGACCGGCCGCGATCCGCTTCACTCACATCGACGGTGCCGTACCGGTGCTGGAGCCTGAAGTGCGCGACTCGATGGCCATCGTCACCGGGTTCGGCCCAACGAACGCGCCGACCGCCGGCACCCTGTCGGTGATGCTCGGCGCGGTAGAACTCCAGCGGCGCCTCCACGCGCCGATGACGGTCATCGTCTCCGACCTCGGCGCGTGGAACTCCCGCAACGTCGCCTGGTCGACCCTGGTCCAGGTCCGCGACCAGATGATCGCCTTCCTCGTCGCGCTCGGGCTCGACCGCGAGGTCACTGACCTGCGCTCTCACCTCGATCACGCCAACCTCGTCCGCGCCGGCCGCATCGCCCGCTACCTGTCCCGAGCCGACTTTCAGGAGCACCGCGAGAGCCTGCTGGAGCTGTACGCCGACCACGGGCTGCTCGGCAGCGAGATCGGGGTGGTCACCGACTCGCTCTACACCGTGGCCGACGTGCTCGGACCCTTCGACAACGGCGCCAAGCATGTCCTCATGGTCTCCGGCATGGAGGAGGCGTACTTCACCGATCTCGCCCGTCTCGTTCTCGACCGCCAGGCGGACGCCGGAGAGCTGGGTCTTGGCTGGACCGGGAACATCGGTGCCCTCTACTTCCGGGTGCTGGAGGGCCTCGCGGGCTATCCCAAGATGTCTAAGAGCATTCCGACGTCGAGCATCCACCTCAACATGACGCCGGACGAGGTAGCCGAGCGGGTGCTGAGCGATGACCGGGACAGCCAGCCGGCGCTGCTCTCGGCGATCGAACTGGCCAGCGGTTGGGACGCCGCCGGTACCGCTGCCGCGCGGGAGGCGTTCGCCGACCGAGACACTCAACGAGGCCAGTGGCGCGAGGTCCGGGCCGAGTTCTGCGACACCTTCAACCGGTACGCCACGCTGTGGAAGCAGTGCGCGTCGTGAAGCCGGCGGTGGTGGTCCTCGGCGCCTCCGGCCGCCTCGGCCGACGGTTGGTGCCGCTGTTGTCGGCCGCCGGCGTCGACACAATCGCTGTGACGCGCTCACCGGGCACCCGCCAGTCATCCGCCGTCGAGTGGATCACCGCTGAGCTGAGCGATCGCGGGGATCAGGCCAGGGTCGTCACCGCCGTCAGCGAGCGATGCGGCGGTCCGCAGCGCGTGGTCGTGGTAGACCTCGTCCTCGACCGCAGCGGCGTCGATGGCATGCGGCGTAGCGTCCACGCCGCGACCGACACCGTGCTGCGGTTGCGCGACCGTCTCCGAGAGTGCTCCGCCCAGCCCCACCTGATCGCCGCCAGCACCACCGCCGTCCTCGCTCCCAGCCTCTACCAAACACCGTACGGGCTGGCCAAACGGCGCCAAGTCATCACCTACGCCCACGCCGGCATACCCGGAATCGCGCTGCTCCTGCCCATCCTGCGCCAAGCAGCAGACGACGCAACTCCGCGGCGCTGGCCGAGGTGGTCATTCGACCACGCCGCCAACGAGCTGCACTCGGCCGTAGAGGTGGCGCCCGACTCCGCGTTCATCGTCAAGGTGCCGAACCTCGGCGGTGACGCCCCGGACGCCGCCGACGGCCAGATCGCTCCTCCGATTCCAGCCGTGCTGAGGGCTCATCTCCAGTGCCTGCTAACCGATCGGAACAGTTTGCGCGCTCACCGCAGCGCGGCCCGCTCCCGACTGGGTCTGTCTCCACCCCAGCTACGACGCCGCGTCGACCACCATCTCGCTCCGGCCGAGCTCGTCCGCCGCTTCGCCGACCGGTACCACGTCACGATCGTCCGCGACCACGCCGTCTCGACCCCAGACGGAGGAGGAACGCCGCCTCATGCCTGACCGGACGAAGAAGATTCTCGTCATCGGTGCCGGACTGTGTGGCCTCGCGATAGCCGTCACCGCCGCCCGGCGAGGGTTCGACGTCGCCTGTGCCGGCGACGGACGGCGGGGGGCCTCGCTGGCAAACTTCGGTCAGCTGCACTCCGGTGCAGTCCTGGCACCGGTTCTACCCGACGTCGCTCAGGCTTGCTGGCACCACCGGAACGAATGGCCGGACGAACTGCTCCGCCCCGCCCAGGTCGGCGAGGCGCGCGGCTACGCCCTGTTCAACACCGCCGAGGCTGTCGACAGGTACCGCACCGCCTGGCAGCACATCGGCATCGACGTCGAAGAGATCAACCCAAGCCACCCAGCCTTCGCGGCGACGCGCCCGCCAGCAGCCGCGTTCCGCGTACCGGACTTCAGCGTCGACCTCGACATCCTGCACGCCCGCCTGACCGCGCTGGCACGAGACTCCGGCGTGTCGCTGCTGGCGCGGTGTCAGGCCAGACTGCGTCGGGACCCGGAGACGGGGATGGTGACTGTCGACGACTACGGCGGTAGGCAGGACCTGATCGTGCTGGCGGCCGGTGCCGACATCCCCGACTTGCTGGCCCAGACGGGCATCGCGCACACGCTCCGGCAGCGCCGCATCGCCTGGGGTCGGCACGCCGGGATTCGTCCGACCGCCTTGACCTACTGGCTCGACGATGACCTTCTGGCCATCAGTCCCGATCGCACCGACGCGCGCATTGGGCTGCCAAGCATCAACGGCGAGTACGGGACGAACGAGGTCGAGTACGCGCGGATGCGGACGGCACTCGTCCGGCGCGGGCTGCACTCGTCCGACGCCGAACTCCGCTTGCAATGGGGGACCGTCTGCGAACCTTCCACTGCTCGGGCGGACCCGACCAGCTTCGTGGCGGACCTTCGTGATCCCCCTGCTGGCTGGAGCAGAGCGCTCAGCCTTCTCGTCGCGGTACCCGGGAAGTGGACCACAGCGTGGCACTGCGCCGAACGCGTCGTCAGCTCCCTCGAAGAGGAGAGTGAGCTCAACTGATCCCGATGGCGTCGCGGACCCGCTCCAGCACCGGACGGGTCTGCTTGCGCGCCTTGTCCGCGCCGTGCGCCAGCAGGTCGTCAAGCTCGCTGCCCGACGCCATAAGCGCCTCGTAACGGTCGCGCATCGGCGCGAACCGTTCGTTGAGCGCCTCGGTCAGCTGCGCCTTGACCTCGCCCCAGCCCATTCCACCCGCGAGCAGGCGAGCCCGGGTCTCGGCGACCACGGCGGGGTCGCCGAAGCGCTCCAACAGCGTGAACACGGACGAGGATTCCGGCTCCTTGGGCGCCTCCACCGGAACGCTGTCCGTCGTGATCCGACGGATCACCTTCTTCAAGGCAGCCTCGGGGGCGAACAGCGGGATCGTGTTGCCGTAGGACTTGCTCATCTTCCGGCCGTCGGTGCCGGGCAGCGTGTGAGCGGTCCCTTCCTCGGGCACGACGGGCTTCGGGATCTTCAGCTTGTACCGGTCGCCATAGATGCTGTTGAACGAGCCCGCGATATCGGCGGCGTACTCGACGTGCTGAAGCTGATCGCGGCCGACTGGAACCACGTCGGCTTCGACGATCAGGATGTCGACGGCCATCAGTACTGGGTAGTTGAACAGGCCCATGTTCACGCCCGCGTCGAGGTCTTCCCGACCGGCCTCTCGGTTGCGGTCGCGCGCCGCCTTGTAGGCGTGCGCCCGGTTCATGAGTCCCTTGGCGCTCATGCAGGACAGCACCCACGACAGCTCGAAGATCTCGGGGATGTCGGACTGGCGGTAGAAAGTGGTCCGGTCTGGGTCCAACCCCGCGGCCAGCCACGTCGCGGCCACCGAGCGGGTGTAGTGCCGCAGCAGGGCGGGGTCACGGACCGTCGTGAGCGCGTGGTAGTCGGCGATGAAGTACATCGACTCGTAACTGTCCGCTAGGTCGAGCGCGGGCAGGATCGCACCGACGTAGTTGCCGAGGTGCGGCTCGCCCGTCGGCTTGATGCCCGTCAGCGAGACCTTACGCGCCGTAGAACCCATGCCACGACATTACTATGCGGTCAAGCCTGGTCGATGTCCTTGTCGGCCTTGCCAAGTGGTGATGCCCGGCCTGTCAGCTCATCGGCAGACTGAGCAGGTCCGGCAACTCCGCCATGTCGGTGAAGAGCGCGTCAGCGCCGTCGAGCGTCTGATTGGCCGGCACGAAGCCGAGTACGCGCATGCCAGCCGCCCGGGCGGCGGCGATCCCGGACGCGCTGTCCTCGACCACCACACAGCGCCGCGGGTTGGCCCCGCAGCGCTCAGCGGCCAAGAGGAACAGATCCGGGGCCGGCTTGCCGTGCGCGACGTCGGCGGCGGTGAAGATCCGGTGCTCGAAGTACCGTGCGAGCCCACTGGTCCGCAGCGTGAGGGCCACCTTCTCGGGGCGCCCGTTCGACGCCACGCAGAACGGAACATCGAGCAGGCGGATCACGTCCAGCACACCGGGCACCGGACGCACCCGAGCGCGAAGGGCCACGTCAACGGACCGAGTGAGCGAGTCGAACCATCCTGCCGGGGCGGACGTGCCCAGTAGCGCGAGCACGCGCTCGGTGGCCTTCTCCTGGGATAGGCCGGCGAACTCCCGCTCACACTCCTCGTCGGTGATTTCGACGTCGAACTGTCGTAGGTATCCCGCCAGCACACCCGCAACGATCACCTCGCTGTCGACGAGCACCCCATCGCAGTCAAAGATCACGAGATCGGGGCGACGACCTGCAGTCACAGGCTCAGGACTTCTGGGCTGCAGAACCGGATGCCTCGGGGAGGCATGCTCGGCGGCGGAGTCTGCGTATCACCCACCGCCGCCACATGAGGCGGCGGAGCCCGAAGCGGTAGATGACCGCGCATTCCATGCGCGCGACGATGCGATCGATGCCGCGGGGCCCGAAGTCGCCGAGGTTCATCTCGGCGCTCGTCGCGATGGGTGCCTCCTGCCAGGCGGTGCCACAGGCTGGTCCGACGAGTGCGGTGATTTCGCGCAGGCAGCCGTCGAAGACCTCGCTCATGGCACGGCTCTCCGCGGCGATCCAGGCGCGGGACTCTGCCAGCTGTTCCTGCAGGCTGTGCCCTCGGTCGGCTAGGGCGGTGAGGGTGGCGGCCTCGTCGGTGGTGCGGCGGCGGATGCGGTACGGGTATTCGGCCCAGGCGACGAGAGTTCGTACGGCCTGCGCGTATCGCTCGCGGCGGGCGGTGGCGTTCGCGCGGGTGTTGCCGAGGATGGCGCCGATCAGGCCGGCGACGACGCTGGAGCCGAGGATGGACAGGGCGATGGTGAGGGCGGGCGCCTGTCCGGGTCCGGTGTTGGCCGCAGGCTGGGCGACGATCGTTAGGTCCGCGACCACCGAGCAAGCTCCCTTCGCATCGTGGTGGTGGCGACGCGGTGCGGGGCGCGCCGGTCGTCTCCGTGTGGGGCATCTTCGCAGGGCCAATCGCCCGTGCGGCGCCAGGTTTCCTCGAAGATCAGGTGCCGGTGGACGAGGGTGACCAAGGGTTCCAGGCCGTCGGCGGGCAGCCATCGTAGGGCGGGATCGTCACGGTCGTACTGTAGGCACAGGTCCGCGATCTGCGGGTTGCGGTGCTTGTAGGGTCGGCCGCGTCCGGTGCGCGGATAGGCGTGGACACGGTCGCCGGGCGGCATGATGACCAGCCGGACCTGCTCGATCGGGTAGTCCTCGGCTGCGAGCGCGGGGAGCGGCACCAGGGTCAATTCGAGCAGTGCGGAGCCGAGGGGCCCGGTCCGGCCGGTGGCCTGCGCCACGCCGAACACGTCGGCGTGGCGCAGGAGGTGGTCCGCAGCTGCGGCGGGGTCGTCGAACACCGCGCTCACCGGGTACGCCATGACCTCGCCGGCCGGTTCGTCTGCGCGCCGCGCTGCGAGGTCACGGCACGGCCGGTGGAGGTGATGCTGCCCGCCTTCAGCGCGGACAGCGCCTGGGTTGCGGTCTGCGCGGACGGTGCCGGGAACGGCTCGCCGAACAGTGCGAACCAGACCTCGATCGCGCCCTGGTGCTCGCCGTCGGCGGCCAACCGCAGGGCTTCCTGGCCACGCTTAGCCGCGAGCGCGAAGGTCTGACTGAAGGTGTAGCGTTCGCTCGGGGTCCAGTCCTTCGCAAGATCGTCGACGCCGGTCGGATCGCGCACCTCTCCCAGAACTGCCGAGGCCGCGTGCTCGAAGGCGGTGGCCATGGCGGTGGCGTGCGACATCTTCTTCGTGATCGCCGCGTACCACAGCGACTCGATGACCAGGCCGCACAGCTTTTCCAGCGCGGGCTGGTGGGACTTGAACGCCTTGCCCATACGGACCTGGTGCACGAAGACCCCGGTCGTGGTCAGGTTGCGTTCGCTGATCACCCGTCGCAGCGTGCGGGTGTTCGACCGCTCCCACCGGTCGAGGTCCCGGTCAGCGATGAATACGTCCTCGCCACCGTTCAGGTCTTCGAAGGCCGGAACCAGGTCGATGGTGAAGGTGCAGTCGGGGAAGGTCACCTGGAGCGCGTGAGCGGGCTGCTTGTCCACGTCGAAGCGCGCCTCGGGCCAGTGGGCTGCGACGGCGGCGCGGATCGCGGCCATCGCCGCGGCCGGGCCACCCCGCCCGGAGCCGAACCACCGCGGGCGGTAGACCTCGGCCAGGACCACGACCATGTCGACGTCCTTGAGCGGCTTGGGCATGGTCTTGCGGGCGAAGCTGCCCTGCAAGAAGGTCGACTTGGCGATACCCGCCGCAGTCAGGACGTCGGTGATCTCCTGGTGGCGACGCTCAGCCTGCTCCCGTTCGCGCGGGTCAAGGTTCAGCGAGGCGTCGAACTCGTCGAAGGCCCCCACCGTTGTTCGCGGTGCCATGTGCGTATCTGATTCCTAACCGCCGACCCAAGGGTGGCGAGGTTCGCGTGGTCGGCGTAGCGCGGTCCCCGGAGAGACACAGCTGACCCCCGCCTCTCACCTGAGACAGACGACGTAACTCGCTCCGACTGGCCGGCGCCGAAGAAATCTCCTCAGGCGCAGTCGTCGCACCGGGTGGAGGAGCCCGTGAACAGCGACGCGGGTAGCCGTTGGAAGCAGCCTGCGCAGGTCCGTTCGCGGACCCGGGGCTCGCAGCCGCACCGCCCGCACTCTGGGCACGCAGGCCGCGCGCAACGAGAGCACGGGGCGTCGAAGGAGCGGAACTCGTGGCCGCAGTCGGGGTGGTCGCAAATCCGCGCGGCGGCGACCGGGCCAGGGCGAGGTGCCGGGAGCGAGAGCCTCTCCCAGGCAGCGGCATCGGTGACAGCGACCAGCAGCAGGTAGCCGCCCATCGGCACGACTTGGGCGTGGAGTTCCTCCCCGAGAATGCTGTCGCGGTAGCGCAGGCGAGTACGTCCGGTTGCCCGGCCGGCGCGGCCGTACGCCTCGCGAACCGTTGCCACCGTCTCTTGACGGCTCCCTCGAGCCAGGGGCGGCAATCCTCGGCTGGCGGCGAATGAGACCGCGCCATCGGGGTCAAGCAGAACCACGTGGCCGGGGCTTGCCAGCCGTTGCGCGGCCCGGACGCAGACCGCCGCGCGCGATGCGGTCGAGGCGTGCCACAGATCCACGACCTGTGGTCCCGTTGGGCCGCGGTGGTCGATGAACCGATCGACAAGATCAGCCGGCAGGAGAACATCAGCGGCGAACGCATCGCAGGCCGCTTCCTCCAGCATCAGCCCGTCGTCGGGCTGCTCCAGCAACAGGCCGATGAGCGCTGTCTCTGTGCGTTGCAGATGGTGGCCGAGCTCGTGGAGCACGGTGAACGCCCGGCGCCCCGCGCTGGCGGCCTCGGCAACGGCGAGGACCGGCGGCACCTTGTCGTCCACGTAGACCCCCGCGACGCTACAGGCCGGAGCGGCAGCAGTTGGCCTGGTCCGTGCCTCGGGCACCATCCGGACGACGAGGTCGCTCCGGGACTCAAGTACTGCGAATGGAGCTTCCGCAAGCTGATCGCGCATCCCCGGAAGGAGCGTCTCCAGCGCCTCAGCCATGGCGTTTGCCTGCCGCGCGACAAGGTCACGTGCGACGGTGGGCATCAGGACTCCAACGCGATGTGGAAGTACTGGTCGATACGTTCGTCCCATGCTGGTTCGACCTGCGGGCCGGTCTGCCGGGCGGCTATCGCGTTCACTGAGTAGGCCGCGGTCAGCCAGGCAGTGCTCTCTTCGATCCCACGGCGTGCCGCCAGTCGGTTGACCTGTGCACGGCGGCGAGGACGGCTCATCTTCTGTACTAGCCGTCGCGACGGCGCGGGATTGGCTTCCAGGATCGCCCAGTCGGGCATATTCAGTACCAGCGCGAGCTTTGCCGCCTGGTCCGGGGTCGCTGCTACCTGCCCGCGGCGCAGCGCAAGGGCAGTCTGTGGACTCACGTCGAGCAGGTTGATTAACTGAGGCGGGCCGAGCTGCGCTGCCGCGAGCAGACGCCCAAGGCCACCCGAACCTGACGGCGCCCAGCGTGCTCGGGCCAAAACTTCTAGGGCATCGGCCATGCGAGCCTGAACCGCGTGCACCGGGTCCAGAGGGCTGACCGCTGCCCGGCCGCGCGCGGCACCGGCATCAATCGCACGGTTGATCCAGCCGCCGTCGGTAACATCGACCTCGGTGGCACCCAGCCGCCGGTCCAGGACGTGCATCGGCAGATGCCGGGTCAATCCCCCCCATACCGCTACCGTCGTCGCCAGCGAGGTCTGCGCTGCCCGCAGGATCAGGGTTTCTTCATCGGCGTAGCGGTCGTCCAGCGAAATCGGAGCGGCAAGCACATCCTCGTCCCCAACCTTGAGGAGAAGGACCAGCTCCACCACCTCGTTCCACCTCGTCCGCCACACCTGCCCGGGCGCGGGGTCGCCGGGATCGGCCTCGAACGCTGCGCGCACCGCATCGGGAACCCGAACTGTGCTCACCGCACGCAAGAGCCGCGCCAAGCCTGGCTCTCCGTTCTGCGCCATCGAGACATCCTCACCTTCGGCCGAGCGGCCCTTCCAACGACACCCACTCTGAACAGACGACCTAACCCTCGGCGTCCGTTCGGCTGCATATCCGCACCAACTCCAGCACCACTTTTTCATGATCAGTGTCGTCGACTGTGGCCAGCCGCACCTTCTCGATCAACGCCTGTCCGGTGGCCCGTGCGGCAGCCGGTCCCACGTCGAGCAGGGCGCTCCAGCGCTGCGGCTCGCCTAGGAGCGGTAGCAAGCGACGCTCAGACTCCGTCAAGCCGTCAAAGAACTGTCGAGCCCGCAGCATCACGTCCCCGACTCCCTCGCCATCGAGCATTTCTGCCAGCCCGGTGGTCTCGTCATCGAGGGAGACGAGGTACGGCACGCGCAACAGTCGAAAGCGGGTCTGGAGCACACGCGCAAGGTCTTCCGTCCGGACGCTGCCAGACGCCTCGATGAGTACCGCCTCGGTGATCACCAGCAGCGCCGACACCGTAGCCTGTGGCGTCGGACCAGCATGATTCCAAGCCGAAACTTCCACGCCGCGCACCGCGAACGCCGCCCGCTCCAACGCCGCCAGATCTCCCTGCCACGGCTCCCGCGAACGGCCGGCCAAGCCCCACCGATCACCAGCGCATTCCGTGAACCTTGCGTCCTTCTGAAGCAGCCCAGTAAGTCGTCGGCGAAGCTTGCCGCGCTCGGTCTTCTTAGCCTGATCCTTCAAGAAGTTCTCGATCGCCGCCAGCAGCAGGCGCTCCAGCGAAGGACCATCCGTCGAACGTGCATAGCAGTCAAGGACGAACTTGTGGCACTCGTCAGGGTTATCGGCGTCGGGCCGAGCGAACATGTCCGCCAGCAGATGATCAACGGCGTCATCGCTCCACCGGTCGTAGCCGTCCGGCGGAGGAAAGTTCCTCCGAGGAGATCGTGTGCACTGCCGCCCCAACTGCCGTAGCAGTTCCAAAGCGGCCACGCCGATCTTTCCCGCGCGCAGCTCGGCTAGGGCCGAGTCTGCCCGCCTGGGCATCGTTGGGTCGACCGCCGAGGGGCTAACAAGATCCGTCATAGCGACACATCACCGCCGACAGACTAGACCGGGCGGTCGAGGCCCTTACAGCTCAACACGCTCGCCCACCGAGGGTCGGGACGACGTTCTACGGAGGCGTCGGCTCGCTGCGGTGGGCGGCGAGTACGGACCCGACAACGATCGCCGTGAGTCCGAGGATCGCAGCCATGCTGATCTGCTCGCGCAGGAAGGCCACGCCGAAGGCGACGGCGAACGCGGGTGAGAGATAGAAGGCGAGCGCGGCGCGGGCCGGTCCGATCTGGGTGATGAGCTTGTAGAAGAGCGCGAGTGTCGCGCCCGTGCACGCGATCCCGAGCACGAGCAGGGCCGCTGTCGCTTCCAGTCCGGGCAAGCTGCTTGGAACCGTCGTCGAGGCGGGCACGGCCACGGCCACGGTGGTGACGAGCATGGCGGAGGTGGCGACACCGAGGGGCGGGGCCTCGGCATATCTGCGATGTATCAGCATCGCGCCTGCGGCATAGCAGACCGCCGCGACGAGGATGAGCGCGCCGCCGAGCAGCGCGAGCCGGCCTCCACGCAGGTCGACGCCGAAGAGCAAGACCAGGCCGACCAGGCCGAGGAGCACCCCGGTCAGGCCCTTCCAGCCTTGCGGGCGCTCGTCGGGTGCGAAGCGGAGGGCGAGGAGCGCGACGAACAGTGGCTGCGCACCGACGAGGATGCCGGCGACGCTCGCCGACACGTATTGCTGGCCGTAGGTGAGCAGCAGCAGCGGCGCCGTGGACTGCACCAGCACCGTCTCAATGATCGCCCGAGGGTTGCGCCAAACAGGCCGAAGGGAGTCCCGGCGTATCGCGAGGGGAAGCAGCAGAAGCGCGGCGAGGAGTACTCGGCCAAGGACGACGAGGGTTGGCGAGAGATCCCGCAGAGCGACGGTGATGAGCGGGTACACCGCGCCCCACAGGGCGGACAGGATGACCAGTTCGATCCAGGAGCGGCGGGTCACAGCGGGTCGGACCGGGTCGACGTACGCACGGGCTCTAGTTAATCAGCACCTGCCGGTAGAGGCTCTGCACGCAGTCGAGGCCGGTCCAGGGCAGCAAGTCGACCAGGAGCTGCCGTAGGCGCTTGCGGTTGCGTTCGGATCCGGTCCGGCGCGCGAGGACGTCAGCCTGGGTGGCGGCGTGGCAGGCCTGCTCGATCTGGTTCATCTGCGTGTACGCGACCGCGAGGTCGATAAAGGTGCCGGAGCGTTCCCGGACGAAGTCAGCGGGCAGCAGTGTCAACGCTTCGTAGAGTGAGCGGGTCGCGTCCGTGGGCCGGCTGAGCCGGGTCAGGCATCGACCCTTGAGTCGGGCGGCGTGGCAGTCGGCGTTGAAGAAGCTCAGCCAGGCGGGCGTGTTGGCCGCGCTGACGCCGTCGAAGATCCGCTCAGCTGCGGCCAGGGCGGCCATTCCCCGGCGAGGCTCGTCAAGGAGACCGTACGCCTCGCCGATTGCCTCACTCAGCCAGGAGTTGACAGCGGCCGGCATGCCCTGCCCGCCGACGTCACGGGCGGTGCCCAGCAGGCTGAGGGCGGTACGGCCGTCACCGCGGTGCAGGTGGATCTGGCTGAGAACACCGAGACCATACGAGTGCAGAGCTCGGTCGTTCGCCTTCTCGGCGAGCGAGATCGTGAGCCGGCAGAAGCCATGTGCCTGTTGGTAGCGCTGAGCGTCGATGGCGAACCAAGCCGCGAGCTGGGCGGCGTCGCCCGCCGCGCGCAGCAGCCGGTGATGGGTGCCAGCGTTGGTCGTGCGGTTACTGACCTCCAGCATCCGGTGCAGGTGAGCGCCGACATCCGCGCTCACCCGGCCTGAGCCCTCCCGGTAGTCGAGATGCCGGTAAGTGTCGGTCAGGATTTCGAAGTCCTCGACGATCCGATCGGTGACCCGGGTCAGGACCGTGCCGGCGGGCAGCGGAGCGCCGGTGCTGCGCTCACCGGTCGACCGACCCGGGTGCGGCTCCGGTTCGCTCTCGCGTAGGGCCGCTGTATCAAGGTGGCTGTGGTCTTCGCCGCCGAGCAGGTCGCCGGCCGCACACCTGTAGAGAAACGCCAGCTTGTTCAGCGTGTCCAACGACGGGGCCCGGCCCGCCGAACCCGGCCAGATCTCCCAGTACGAGATCTGCTTTGCGGTCTTCGGCGCGTCCGCGTCCGGCCACTGCTCGTTCCAACGCCGCGCCACGTCAGCCTGCGTCAAACCATGCGCGAGGCGAAAGGCCACCCGCGGGTTGAAGCGGTACCGCTTCCGCCAGTGCGAGGCGATCTGCCGGTACGTCCACCCGCTGGCGCGAAGCTCGTCGGCCTCCCGCTGGTAGCTACGCGCGCTCCTCGCCATCCCCGCCTCATCCTCCGGGCCGCCGTGGGTAGCACGTTAGCGATCACCGTCGCTGTGACGGAAGCCATCTACCCGAGTACTCCCCGTGATCCGTGGAGTCCCGTCGGATCGGTGATCCCCACCAATCGGGGTCGATCTTTCCGGCTGCGGACGCGACCCTCGATCACGACGCAGATCGCCTGTTCAAGGGGCATTGCTTGGCAGCACGCGATGCAGAACCGACCGGAGGCGGGGCGCTGATGGCGTCGCACTCAAGCCGGTGGGCGCCCACCATCTGGCGCTGCGCCCGAGCAATCGATGGGGAAGAGAGGCTCGCTGATGTACGAGCAAGACGAGTTAGCCCGATACGGCTATCGCCAGGAGTTGGCCCGGCGGCTGCGGTTCCGGGACCTAGTCGCGTATGGGCTGGTGTACATGGTGCCGATCGCGCCGATGGCGATCTTCGGCAGCGTCTACGCCGGCTCCGGCGGGATGGTGGCCCTGGCATACGCCGTCGGTGTGGTGGCATTGGTGTTCACCGCGTTCTCCTACGCGCAGATGGTCAAGGCGTTCCCGATGTCCGGCAGCGTCTACAACTACGCCGGCCGGGGCATCAGCGCGCCGATCGGTTTCCTGGCCGGCTGGGGGATCCTGCTCGACTACGTCCTCGTACCGGGACTGCTGTACCTGGTGGCATCGGTGGCAATGCACGCCACCGTGCCCGCGGTGCCGGTCTGGTTGTGGCTGCTCGGCTTCGTCGCGGTCAACACAATCGTCAACTCGGTCGGCATCCGGATGACCGCGATGGTCACCCGGGTCATGCTCATCGGCGAGCTGATCGTCCTGGCGATCTTCCTCGCTGTCGCCAGTTGGGCTCTCGCCTCGGGCAGGGGTCGGTTCAGTTGGGACGCCTTCTACAACTCCGAAACGTTCACCTGGTCCCTCGTCGCGGGCGCGGTGTCGATCGCGGTGCTGTCCTTCCTCGGCTTCGACGGCATCTCCATGCTGGCCGAGGAGACCAAGGGCGGCTCCCGCCAGATCGGCCGCGCCATGGCCGCCGTCCTGATCCTGGCCGGGGTGCTGTTCATCGCCCAGACCTGGTTGGCCGCGATGTTCGTCCCCGAGCCTGCCTCGCTGCTCAGTGACGGGGATCCGAACGGCACCGCCTTCTACGACGCCGCAGCCGTGGCCGGCGGAGGGTGGCTGGCGACACTGTGCGCGGTGGCGACGGCGGTTGCGTGGGGCCTGCCGAACTCGATGGTCGCCCAGGTCGCCACCTCACGCCTGCTGTACGCGATGGCCCGCGACCGGCAGCTTCCTGCCTTCTTGGCGAAGGTGTCGATCCGCCGGAACGTGCCGATCAACGCGACCCTGCTCACCGGCGCCGTGTCCCTGGTGCTTGGCCTGTACATGGCGACCCGCGCTGACGGGATCACGCTGCTGTCGTCGCTGATCAACTTCGGGGCGATGGTCGCCTTCCTCGTGCTGCATGTCTCGGTGGTCGTGCACCACCTCATCCGTGGACGTAGCGGCAACTGGTGGGCGCACCTGGTCATGCCCGGTATCGGGTTCGCGATCCTCGCCTACGTCGTGGTCAACGCCAACATCGCCGCGCAGCGCCTCGGTCTGGCCTGGCTCGCCCTCGGCATGGTCGTTCTCGCCGGCCTGTACCTGACCGGCCGCCGGCCCGCCCTGTCGGGTCTGGCGTCCGCGCAGCCGCAGGCCCGTCACGTGGAACGGGTGTGACCGCCATGGACACGATCACCTACCGTCCCGCCCGCGACGAGCTGGCCTACACGTTCGGCGGTCGGATGCCGGTGGCCCACGTCCGATCCGGCGACATCCTCGAAGTGTTCACCGAGGACTGCTTCGGTGGCCTCGTGCGCGGCGCGGCGGACCTGCCGTCGCAGGTGTGCCGGATGCCGTACCTGAACCCGGTGTCCGGACCGTTCTTCATCGAGGACGCCGAACCCGGCGACACCCTCGCGGTCCACCTCGCCGCCATCACACCTGCCCGGGACTGGGGCGCGTCCTCGACGTTCCCGCACTTCGGGGCGCTGACCGGGACGTCCCACACTGCGACGCTGCAGCCGCCGCTTGAGGAGCGGGTGTGGGTGTACGACGTCGACCGGCAGGCCGGCACGGTCCGCTTCCACGCCACGGCCAGCGACCAAGCCGTCGACCTGCCGCTTGACCCGATGATCGGCACGATCGGGGTCGCTCCTGGCGGTTTCGAGGCGCGCTCCACGATCGTCCCCGACATGCACGGCGGGAACCTGGACACCCCGGAACTGCGTGCCGGGGCCACCCTGTACCTGGGGGTGAACGTGCACGGGGCGATGCTCGCCCTCGGCGACGGACACGCCCGCCAGGGCGAAGGCGAAGCCTGCGGCGTCGGGGTGGAGATCGCCACAACCACCACCCTGGCCATCGAGGTCATCAAAGGCGTCCCAACGGTATGGCCCCGCCTGGAGACCGACACGTCGATCATGTCGGTCGGCTGCGCCCGCCCACTGGAGGATGCCTACCGGATCGCCCACCGCGACCTGGTGACCTGGGCCAGCACGCTCACCGGTTTGGAAGAGCTCGACGCCTACCAACTGATCTCGCAGGCTGGCAGGGCGCCGATCGGCAACGTGTGCGACCCCAACTACACGGTCCTCGCCGCCGTCGACAAGACGCTGCTGCCGGACCTGGCCGTCGCGTACGGCGGGGTGCACGCTCGGCTGCGGCAGCGCGCGGCCGGGCGGGGATAGGCGGCCGGTGCGATGACCGCGTCGATCCCTCAGCTGCCGCTGCGTGACGAGCTGTTTCTGCTCGGCCACAACGACGACACGGGCCAACCCCACATCCACCGGCAAGCCCTCTCCCTCGGCATGGCCGGCGCGGTGCTGACCGACCTGTTCCTGGCCGGACGGATCGCTCTCGACGACACCGAGGACGCCAGCTCTGGCGGGCAGCAGCGGCTGTGGCTGCACCGCGACCGGCCTGTCGGCGACCTCATCGCCGACACCGCCATCGCCTCCATCCGCTACGCCAAATCCGCCCCGACGCTGCGCGGGTGGCTGACGTGGTTCACCGAGGACCTGTACGAACGCACCCGCGCCGGCCTGCACGCCGGCGGGATCCTGCACCGCACCAGCCGGCGCCGCCTCGGCGGGCTCGCCCGCACCGACGTCTATCTCGCCACCGATACCAAATGGGCGGTCGTGGCCCGGGCCCGGCTGCGGTACCTCGCCGCCGGCCGCGAGCCGCCCGACAACCACACCGCCGCCCTCGCCGGCCTCGTCGCCGTCCTCGGCTTGGCCAGCCATCTCTATCTCGACGACACCGCCGCCGTCACCGGCCAGCTGCGGGCGATCGCCGAGCAGCACCACCGCCCGGTACGCGACATCACTGCCGCCGTCGACGCCGCGGTCGGTGACCTCGCCACCGCCGCCTACCGCTGACCCGTTTCTAAGGAGAACAGGTTCATGGACGCTGACATGCGCATCCGCGCCGCCCGCTGGGCCGACAAAGACCCCGTCGCCGCGCTGATCGCTGCCGCCCTGCACCCCATGCCGCTCGCCGCCTGGCTCGTACCCGACCCAGCCGTGCGGTGCCGGGTGTTGACCGATGTCGCGGCGATCTGGGTGGAGCACGCCATGTTCTACGGCGACAGCCACGTCACCGACGACCTGAGTGCCGCCACGGTCGGGTTCCACCGCTACCGGCCAATCCCGCCACCGGCCAACTACCAAAGTCGACTGCGCGACGCGGCCGGTGCGCACGCCGACCGCTTCGACCAGCTCGACACCCTGCTGTCCGAGCGGCGGCCGACCGAGCCGCACTACCACCTGGCCTTCCTCGCCGTACACCCCGACGCCCGAGGCGCGGGACGGGCCACGGCGATGCTCACCCACCACCGCAGCCGACTCGACCGCATCGACCTGCCCTCCTGGACCGACACCACCACCGACGCCCACACCCTGTACACCCGCCACGGCTACACCCCACGACCGCCGATCGTTCTGCCCGACGGGCCGGTCCTGCGCCCGATGCGCCGCGACCCCGACCGCAATTCCGACACCTGGCCCACCAACCGGGCCCGCCCCGTCGCAGCCGGCCAGACAAGTGCTGCCCCCTCAGCGGCACGACGTTGAGTTGTCAGCGGCAGGAGATGCCGCAACGAATCACGCCCACATTTCGCCAGAGCTGACCGCAGCTGCCGACGCCGGCCGCCGGTGCCGGGCCTTCCCGCCACGCTCGCCAAGCGGTCGCCACCACCCCCGCCCCAACATCAACGAGCTGTCCGAGGAACGTCGAGCCGATGGCCTACCCCCGCAAGTACTCCCACGACTTCATCAAGGCCGCGGTCCAACGGGTGGCCGCCGCACGGGACAACGGACATCGTGGTCCGATCTCCGCGGTCGCCCGCGAGCTGAACCTCGAACGGCGCCTCGTGCAGGACTGGGTCAGTAGGGCCCGGACCACCAGCGCCGCCGCACCCGCCCCGCCGCCCGAAGCCGAGCCAGTCGTGGAACCGTCACCGGTTCCCCTGCCAGATGATCTCCTGCTCTGCCGCACCTGCGAACAAACCATGACGAGTAACCCTGACGGGGACCGGCTCGTCTACCAGTGCCTGGGAAACTGCCGGCCGTATGGACTCGACGCCGCGGTCGTCGCCGGTACCGTCGGTCGGGCGGTCCTGCGCCACACACCTGCCATCGTCACCGCCGCCGGTCACCCCAAGAGCGCCAACCTCGCCGCCGCGCACGCGGGCCGGGTCCTCGCCCGCGTCACAGCCGGGCTCACCGCCACCGACCTGCGCTTCACCTGGCGCGTCGCCCTCGCCCCGGCAGGCCATGCCGCGCCGGCCCTCGCTGAACGGCTGCGCTCAGCCCGAACCCTCGCCGCCACCGACCCGGTGCGCGCCCGAGAGGTCCTGCGCAATTCCCTCGCCGGTGTCGACCCAGCCACCGCGGAGCCGAACCCCGCCCTCGCCGACGCCGCGCACCTGCAGGCCGAGCTACTCCTATGTCTGGGCAACCCCGCCGCGACCCGCTGGGCCAGCTACGCCCACCACAGTCACGCACACCTGCACGGACCCTCCGCCCAGCCCGTCCTCACCGCTCTGCACACCCTCGCCACCGGCCACCGGCAGGCTGGGCATTACCAACGCGCGTACCACGCGTACCGGCACCTCACCGATCAACTCATCACCATCGCCGGGCCGGACGCCCACCCCACCCTCGCCACGCAGGCCACCCTCGCCCTCGTCCTGCACGACCTCGGCCACTGCGGCGCCGCCCGACGCCTACTCGCCGACACCATCACCGCCCACCGCCGCACCCAACCCACCCCCACCACCCCGCAACCGGCCGCATGCTCCACCACGTGCACCAGATGCGCCAGCACTGCGGAGAGCGCAGACACGACCACCGCGACATCGAGACCCATACCGCAGAAGAGACAGCGGCAGCACGGCCAGGCAGGAGCTGACATCCCGTGGCACGCCGTCGGTCACGTCCTTGACCGCTGAGCGGTCTGCACGAATCCGGCAGGGCCACGCCAAGCCGACAGCCGCTGTACCGTGTCGACCATGAGCGACGACCCCTCGCACGCGACGTCGAGGGCGGTCCTTGGCACCCAGGCATGAACGACTCCCGAGCCGGCCACTCTCCCGCGGCCACCCCGGGGTCGGCGACAACGCTGACCCGCCGGAGGCCCGTGCCGCTGGCGATCTCCTCGGCCAGCAGACCGACGTCGAAGCAAACCGGGTCCAGGTCCGGGTACTCGGCCCACCGACCATCCTCGGCGTCCCCGACGGGCAGCACGTCCGTCCTCAAGCGTTGGAGTTCCTCGTCTACCTCATCGTTCGAGGAGGCTCCGCCTACCAACACGAGATCCTCGGCGACCTCCTGCCCGAACCCCCGCACCGCCTTGCGACGCAGCGCCTACACACCTACACATACAACCTGCGCCAGGTCTTCCGCTCCACCGGAGGGGAAAGCACATACCTGCATCTGCGGCGACACCGCTACACCCTCAACCGCGACGCCTTCGACATCGACCTGTGGACCATGCGCGACGCCATCACCACCGCCCAATGCACCACCGACCCGACAGTCAGCGCCGCCGCTCTGCAAAGCGCGGTCACCGCCTACCGCGGGCCCCTTGCCGCTGGCACCGGATACCTGTGGCTCGCACGGCACCAAAAGGCCGTCGCCAATGAGTACGTCACCGCAGCCGCGGCCCTCGCCGAGGCCCTCGCCGACCGACCCACCGAAGCCAAGGCCGTCCTCGATCTCGCCGCCCGCCACCACCCCGACGACGAACTCCTCACCGCAACTGCTGTGACGATCCGTGATCGGGCGAGCTGATCCCCACCACCGGCGCAGCTGTCGCAACGAACCGACCAGAAGTTCCCCGCACACTCAAACCGGCTCCTGTCAGATTCTACGAACTCCTCAAATTTGTGATCTTGGCAATTTAACCGAAAGGTTGATTAGCAAAAGCGCCGAAATGCACATAAAACTGGCATCGGCGAATGCGCTCTGCCGAGGCGGCTCCCAGGCCCGGTACCCCTGTCCGTAGATGCGCCGGCCCCAAGACGAACCGGCTATGCGGTCGCTCGGGCCTCGTCACGCGGACGAGGTCAGCGCCGAGATGAGATCGATCTCGGCCTGCGCCCGTAGTCGTGCGCCTCAACGAGGCTCAGCAAGGGCCTCTAGCAGTTCAGCGATGAGATCAATGACTCTTGGGCCTCGCGAATGACCGATGCAGGCGGGCTCAGATGTCAGTCCGTCTCTATAGGATGCGGTGAACGTTCCTCCGGCGAGACGCACAGGAGGCAAGGCCCGTGTCCACGCCCGTCCGCAGGCGCCAGTCAGCGAGTCCCGAACCGACTATCGTGCCGATGGCTCGCTTGGCAGACCGGGTGCTTGCCGGCGAAATCGTGCTGCCGAAGTATCAGCGGGCGTTCGTGTGGGGGCCGCATCAGGTTCTTGAGCTTCTCGACTCGGTGTTACGCAACTATCCCATCGGCAGCTTGCTGCTGTGGGAGACCACCGAGCAACTGGCAAGTGAGGAGACCGTCGCCGGCCTTGACGTGGATCCGCCTCGCCCGGGTCGGCCGATCCGGTACATCCTGGATGGTCAGCAGCGCCTGGCCAGCGTGATCGGCGCCCTGCACGGCGGCGCTGGTGTCTGGGACATCGTCTACGACCTTCAGGAGGAACAGTTCTTTCACCGCACTCCCGAGACACCAGTTGCCGCACACCTGTTGTCCATGCGGACGGTGAGTGAGGCGACTTCCCTGTTCGGCCAGGTGGCCGAGCTCCCCGCTGGGCTACGCGAGCGGGCCGCGCGCCTTTACGAGCAGTTCGCCAACTACCTGGTGCCGGTGGTGACCTTGGACCACATGTCGGCGGAGGAGTCGGCTCGGATCTTCGTGCGGATCAACAGCACCGGGACGACGATGAACATCGTCGATGTTGCGAGAGCCGGAACCTGGAGCCCCGACTTCGACCTCAAGGACGAGATCGAGTCCCTGCTGCAGGTCTTGGACGCGAAGGACTACGGACGGGTCGACACGAAGACGATGCTCCGTACGATCGCCGTCGCAGCCGGCTTCGGTTTCTCCGCCAAGGACATCTACCGCCTCCGGGAGTTGGACAAACCCCGGCTGCGGGGGGCCGTCGGGGCGGCGGCGAAGGCCGCCGAGCGGGCCGTCGATTTCCTCAGCACACAGATCCGCACCCCAAACGCGGAAGCGTTGCCCTACTACAACCAGTTCGCAGTGCTCGTGGAGGTGTTCCGGCAACTACCCAAGCCCTCCTCCGCGCAGTACGGCGCTCTCCGTCGTTGGTTCTGGCTGACGGCGAGCGGCGAGTACTTCAAGGGCTGGAGCGAGACACAGATGTGCCTCGACCTACAAGCGATCACCGCATTCGCCGAGCGTCATGTTTCAGAGATCGACACGGTCGCGGCCCTGCCACGTAGCGCCCTGTGGCGCCGCAGCGCCTTCTCCAAACGGAACGCCCCGAGCAAACTCCTCGCCCTGATCCTGTCCTACGAGGACCCGCTGGACCTGCTCAGTGGGCAGCGGATCGATGTCGGCAAGGCGCTCTCGTGGCAAAACGACAAGGAGTTCCACCACTTCTTCCCGAGGGCGTTCCTGCGCTCACGCGGCATCGACGGCGCCCGCGCAAACGTCTGCGGGAATCTGGTCATGCTTTCGTCGGTCAGCAACATCTGGGTGTCCGACCGTCCCCCGTCTCGATACCTGCGGGACCTGGCCGACCTCGATGGCGAAGAGGCGCTGCGGCACCGACTGCGAAGCTGCCTGGTGGAGGAGGAGGCGTACCAGGCGGCGCTGCGCGACGACTACGACACGTTCCTCCGCGTACGGTCCGAAACGCTGCACCGACGGCTGATGCGGCTGATAGGTCCCGCCGCCGAGTCGACGAATGTCGGTGGCACCGGGCCGTTGCTGGGAGAGGACGAGATCGGTCTGAACCTCGACGATGACCTGCTGAGCGACGAACCGGTCGACCGCGATTCGACGGACTGAGAAAGTCCTCGATGCGTATCGCAGATCTGCCGGCTGCCGACCGGCCACGAGAACGACTCCTGAGCCGGGGCGTGGAGGCGCTCGCCGACCGTGAGCTGCTGGCACTGCTGTTGGGGTCCGGGGCGGAGGGGTGCGACGTCGTCGAGCTGGCCGGACAGCTCATCGCCCGCCACGGCGGCCTGTACGAACTTTCCCGGGCGGACGCACACGAGCTCGCGGTTGGCATGCCCGGCATCGGGCCGGCGAAGGCGGCCCGGGTGGCTGCGGCGTTCCAACTCGCTCGGCGGGCCGCACCGGCCGACCCTGGAGGCCGGCAGCGGATACGCGGATCCGCAGACCTGGCTGCGCTCGCGGCGCCTCTGCTTACCAGCCTGCGTCACGAGCGCGTCGTGATCATCATCTGTGACAGCGCCGGCATGGTGCTACGGACCGCGATACTCACCGAGGGTGTGGCAGACCGGTCCCTACTGCCGGTCCGAGACGTCCTGGCCCTGGTGCTGGCAGCCGGCGGTACGGCGTTCGGGGTGGCCCACAACCACCCGACCGGGCGAGTGGAGCCCAGCGAGCCCGACCGCCTCGCCACCGCCCGACTGGCGGCCGGAGCGGAGGCGGTCGGCCTCAAGTTCCTCGACCACGTGGTGGTCACCGACCACGAGTGGCGCCGCGTGGCTCACGGCTGATGACCGGCTACAGACGACCAGAGAATGCGGCATCAAGAAGAGCCCGCCGAAGGGAGACCAGGATTGCTTCTTGGCGACGTATGAGTTGCAGCACGGCTTCCGCTCTGCCAAGAGAAGCTGCAATACGGCGTTGCTCACTCAAGTTAGGAAACGGTACTTTAGTGGCCAGTAGGCGTGACGCACTCACGCGTTCCCGTCGGGCACCGATACCCTTGGACTCCTTGCTAAGCAGCCGCCATAGTGGGGGCCAGCGGCACAGATGTCCTAGATAGTCTAGGTCCAGGTTATCCGGGATCACCGAAAATGTCGGGAACTCGGGCGACACATAGCGTCCATCGCAACTATCGGGAACTATCGCAAGGGCGCCTTCGAACGCCTTGAGGCGGCTGACTACAAGATTTCCAGAATGCAGCCGATTGAACCGACCGTACCTGGTGTTAGATCCGGTAATTGCGTCCCGCTCGATAAGGCCTCGCCCGAAACCATATACACCCGCCATAAGGTATGTCTCGGTTGGTGACACGGCTACCTCGTCTAGGCTGAGCGCGAGACCGTATCCTAACGGTTTCCAGTCCGAAACCTGTCCTAGAATGGAGTCGTACAAGGCGAGGCAGAGCTTCTTTGATGCCTCGTGAAGAATCGCTGAGGTAGCAATCCGCTGACTAGCGGCGTCGAGTCGGTCGGCGATGCGGCGCTGTTCATCCGTATCGGGCAGCGGTACGTCGGTGGCGAGGAGGGTGGCGGCAGTCGTCCTCTTTCGCCTGACCATCGATCCCCGTGGGGTTAACCGACCCCATAGCGGCGGCCAGGACAACAGATGCCGGAGGTATCGAACGTCGGCGCTTTCTTGCTTCACGCTGAAGGTCGGGTATTCCGGCGAGACATGGGCACCGTGGAAACGCGCATCGACGACCGCCAGGGCGCCTTCCCATGCATTCAGCTTGCTCATGACTACCTGATTACTTCTCAGCTTAGTCATTCGCTGATACGCTGTTCCGCTCCCCCTTATTACGCCACGGTTGATCAAACCGCGTCCGAAACTGTAGATGCCGGCGATTGAGTACTTGTCGTCCGGTAGCAGGTCGACTATCTGTGGATCTTGATAGAGGGCATCAGAGAGCGGTCGTGTTGGAATACTACTCACCGGATTCCTCAGTTTCCTTGCGAAGTTCCTCCAGTAGGCTTAGGATCTTGCGTTCCGTATCAATGAGCTCGTCCACGAGTTCCTTGGGTGTGCGGTGTGCCAGGCCGTCTTCCACGTATGGGTTTGCGATGTCGAGGTTGTAGCCGGACTTCTCGATGTCGACCGCGGTAACCTGCCAGGCGTGGGGCCCTTCCTTGCGGCCCTCGCGTTTCTCGCCGCCCCACCACTGCACGCATGGCTCGAATTCCTCGATCCGCATGGGCTTCGTCTTGGTGTAGCCGCGGCGGCCGTCAGGCAGAGGGATCTCGTAGAACCACACTTCCCGCGTCGGTTGGCCCTTCTCGAAGAACAGCAGGTTCGACGGGATCTGGGTGTACGGCGCAAATACCCCTTGGGGTAGGCGGACGATCGTGTGGAGGTTGCACTCCTTCATCAGCTTCTTCTTGATCCGGGCGCCGATGCTGTTCTCGCCGGTCGCGAAGAGGCTGCCGTTCGGTAGGACGATCGCGCATCGACCGCCCTGCTTCAACTGGTCCAGGATCGCGTGGAGAAACAGCCACGATGTCTCCTGGGTCTGTAAGCCCGGGGGGAACTTCTCGACGACGGACCGTTCTTCCTCGCCGCCGAAGGGCGGATTGGTCAGTACCACGTCGACCCGATCCGCCGCTGTCGCGTCGCGCATCCGCAGGAGGGCGTTGTCCCGGACCAGACGTGGTGCGTCGATGCCGTGCAGAAGCAGGTTCATGCTGGCCAGCAGGTAGGGCAGCGGCTTCTTCTCGATGCCTCGAAGGTTCGCCTGTAGTTGCCGGCGCTGGGTATCCGTCTCGACGAGCTGGATGAGTTCCTCGTAGGCCTGCACCAGGAAGCCTCCTGTGCCGCAGGCCGGGTCCAGGATTGATTCCCCCAATTTGGGGAAGGACTGCTGCACCATGAATCGGTTAACCGGACGCGGGGTGTAGAACTCGCCGGAGTCACCGGCGGCGTCGCGCATCTCCTTGAGGATCGACTCGTAGACGAACGCCATGGTGTGGATGTCGTCGGAGGAGTCGAAGTGGATCTCATCCACGAGGTTCACCAGGTCCCGCAGCAAGGTCCCGGACTGCATGCGGTTGGTGACGTCCCGGAAGATGGTGGACAGAACGTTGCGCGGATCCTCAGCACGGCCTGCGTCGCCCTTTAGACCGGCAAGGTAAGGAATGAGCTCCTGGTCGATGAACTTCTTCAGTTCTGCGCCGCTGAAGTCGGGGTTTGTGGCCCAGTCCTGCCATCGGTGCGGCTTCTCGATGGCGGGACGGTAGTCGGGGTCCAGCATCGGCCCGGCCTGTTCGACGCGCTGGTCGAACGCCTTAAGGAACAGTAACCAGGACAGCTGGGGCAGTCGGTCGAGGTCGCCGTTGAGCCCGGCATCCTTTCGCATGGTGTCACGGGCTGACTTGATGATGGATGCGAGCCGCGCCCGCGACGTGGTGGCCTTATCGGTCTTCGTGGGTGCCATCTCAGTCTTTCTGCTCCGGGTAGATATTGCCGCTGGCCAGCGCCGTGGACCAGAAGCCGCGTATTAGGCCCATTGCGACATCGAGCCGAAGCGGCGTCGCGGTCAGGCCGTCGGCCAATTCGAGATAAGTCTCGTTCCAGGCCGGCGGCGGATCGGGAAGGACCTTCGGGACAGGGTGCGTCGCCCGTACGGCGAAGACATGCCGTACGGCATCGGCCAGGGCATCGTCGGGCGCCAGCCCGCTCTCGATCACGAGCACCAGGTCCACGAGATCCTTGACGCGGGTGTTCGGGCGATCGCCGTAGTCACGGGTCAAGGTGTGGATCTTCTCCGCGAAATGTTGGCGGCGGTCAGTGGCGTCCGCCCTGAGCAAGACGGCAGATGGCACTTGGAGAAGAAATCCGTCGCCGTCCTCTTCCCGAGAGAGCGCGTCGATGAGGAGATTTCGTACGGCCTGGCCGTCACGGTCCGGATCACCGTCCGGGCAGGCCGCGAGGACCATGTCCTTGGTGGCGCGTGCCTTGCTGTGCAGCCGGGACTTCAGGGCTGTCCCGCCCTTGAGGATCCAGCCGGCCGCCGGATCGGTGGAGAGGCGCGCGGCATCCCGGTCGAAGACGACGAGGCGACGGCGCCGGGCCAGAATGGTGCCAGTGTCGTTTGCCTCCTGCATCAGTCGTGCCTTTAAAGCACGGCGCAGCGCCCCGACGCTGCCGTAGCGTTCGGTCACGTCATCTCCCGCAGCGCCCGCTCGACACCGAGTTCTGACCGGGCACCGAGCCGCTGGGCGGCGTGCAGAAGGCTCCGGCGGGTCGTCAGTCCTCGATCGAGGGCCTCGGCGACGGCGGAATCCAGCACGTCTTGATCCACCCGCGCGGCGGCGCATTCGACAATTGCGCGGACCGGGGTGGTAACGCGGTAACCGCCTCGCTCTTCGAACTCGTCACCAGCGAGATCGGCGTGGTGGAGGATCACAGCGGTGTCCTTCTGGCGGAAGCCAGACGGAACGGTGAAGTGGATCTCGGCAAAGTTTGCCGCGCCGAGGTCGTGAACCGACAACGCGGTGATGTGCGATACGGTGGCGCGGCCTCTGCTCCACAGGGCCCAACGCACCAGGTGGTCGTTCTCGCTGCCGGGCAGGGAGTCGAACTCCCGGAAGCGGTAGATGCCCCGGTCGACGAGAATCCAGTTGCCCCGCTGGGCATGGTAGCGCTGCGCCTGGTACGAGTACCCCACCTCGCGTGCCTGCGCCGCGGTGAAGAAGCCCCGTTGCCCGCTGGCGATGCGCCACAGGGCCGCCCTGGTGTCGGTACGGTCGCGGAGCACGGGTCACTCTAACATGACATAATACTAAAAAGCATTTTTAGTTCCATGCCACTCGGCGTGTTTGGAGCTAAAGTTCAGTGCTAGGAAGCCTCCAGAAGGCGCTTACTCAGGTCGTCGATGGCCTCATGGAGCAACTCCGCTCCGCCGAACCTGTTCGCCAGCTCGACCACCGAGCCCATCTCGGTGAATGGGCGAACCGCGAGGGTCTCCGGCTTGAGCTGCGGCGAGCCGTGCTCGGCGAACTTCAACAGCATCTCGTCCAACACCTGCCGGGCCTGTGGCTGGAAAGCGTTCAGGAAATCCCGGTGCTCGTGAAGGAAGCGGTACAGCCGTTCCTCGCGGCTGACCAGGGGCAGCCCCCATGCCACGTTGAGGAGCAGGTCGATCGGGTCGACATCCGGGCTGCCGAACTCCGCGGGCAGTTCCTCGGCGTCGATGTCGGCCCTTTGCAGGATGGTCATGAGCTCGCGTCTGGTCTTGGCTGCCGCCCAGCGACCGCGCAGCTTGTCCGGAGCCAGGTCCAGTTCTAGGACGCGGTCGTGGACCCACTGCTGAATGGTCACCAGCCTCATCGTCCGGCCGTCCGTGTCCAGCTGGTAGCGGCGCTCGCCCCACTTGTAGACCTGGACGCCGTTCACCACATAGCGCCTACCGCGCGACCGGATGCGGTCGACCTCGTCGGGGTCGTCGACCGCTGTATCTGATCGCTGCGTGTCGAAGGTGCCGCCGTCTGCCTGCGTGTACTCAGCATCCGGCTCGGCCACAGTCTCCGAATCGACCGCCCCGCCATCGGGCGCCTCGGGCTGGCTGGCCAGCAGATGGCCCTGCTCGTCGGCGGTGTCGCGGACCACCCGCAGCGGAGGGCCGTCGAATCCCGGATCGTTGAACAGCCGGGTGGCCTCCACGAAGTCGATGATGTCGAAGGAGCCCTTGCCGATCTCGGGGCACAGGCGGGTGCCGCGACCGATGGTCTGCTTGAACTCCGGCATCGAGCCGATCCGGCGAAACAGCACGATGTTGCGGACGGCCGGCAGGTCGATGCCGGTGTTAAGCAGCTTCGACGTCACTGCGACCACCGGCTCGTCGGAGTCGTCCTTGCGGAACTCGTCTAGCCAAGCCCTGCCGTGCGGGCCGTCGGCGTCGGTGATGCGCACGACGTACTCGCGATGCGTGCGCACCTCCTCGGAGGCCGCGTTGAACAAGGCCGCCCGCATGCGTGCGGCATGGTCGTTGTTCTCGCAGAATACGATGGTTTTGCCCTGCTTGCCGCTCTCCGCGGTTGAGCGCAGGTAGTCGATCACGTACTGAGCGGCTGCCTCCGTGCGTTCCAGAATGACCATGACCCGCTCGAAGTCCTTGGGGCCGTAGATGCCTTCCGGAATTTCGTTGCCGAACCGGTCCAGCTGTCCCGGCACGGTCTGGTAGCCCTCCATGTCCACGTTGAGCCGCACCCGCCGCACGCGGTAGGGAGCGAGGAAGCCGTCCTCAATGCCGTCGGCCAGCGAGTAGGTGTAGACGGGGTCGCCGAAGTAGTCGAAGGTGTCCGCGTCCTTGCTGCTGATCGGGGTGGCCGTCAGGCCGATCTGCGTCGCGGGAGCGAAGTGCTCCAACACACGGCGCCACTGCGAGTTGTCCCGCGCGCTGCCCCGGTGGCACTCGTCCACAATGACAAGGTCGAAGTAGTCCGGCTGGTAGCGGCGGAATAGCTCCTCCTCGTCGCCCTTCTCCAGGGCCTGGTACAGGGCAAAGTAGATCTTGCGACCCCGGACGGGCTCGCCGCTGATCTTGTGTACGTCGTCCGGGCCGAAGACCGGCAGGAAATACCTGTCCTTGGGGTCGTCGACGAGCATCGAGCGGTCCGACAGGTACAAGACCCGGGGCTTGCGCCCCTCGTCGACCCACCCGGATCGCTGCAGCTTGGCAACAACCTGGAGTGCCACCATGGTCTTTCCCGTCCCGGTGGCCAGCACCAGCAGGATGCGCTTCTGACCGCGGGCGATGGCGGCGAGAGTACGGGCCACTGCCACCCGCTGGTAGTAGCGGGGGCGTTTGGCGGTGTTGTCCGAGTTCCGCAGCGTGTGGTCGTAGGGCGCCTTCAGCAGTTCCCGCCCGATGTCGGAGTCTGCCTGCAGGTCGGCGACGTAACGGGCCCACAGTTCGTCTGGGGACGGGAACCGGTCGACGTCGCGGATGGCCGGAGCGGCGCCGCTGTAGTCGATCTCCACGATCTGTCGGCCGTTGGTGGCGTACGCGAAAGAAAGCCCCAGCTTCGCGGCGTACCGGCGGGCCTGCTCCACGCCGTCGTTGACGTCGATGCGCCACCGTTTGGCCTCTACGACAGCGACGGGGACGTCCGGCGCATACTCCAAGACGTAGTCGGCGATCATGGGATCATCCTGGGCGTGCCGCTTGGGTGTCGGCGTCAGGCGCCCCTCGTTGATCCGGAACTGCGGTCGGATCTGCTCGCTCGTCCATCCGGAAGCCTCAAGGGCGGGTATGACGAACGCCCGGCACGTCTCGTCTTCGCTCATCCCGTAGATCGCTGTCACCGTACGTACGGTAATGGCATTCACAGCTTCCTGTCTTCAGGCCATGAGGGTGATGATCAAGATCGCAAAGGACGAAATTTCCGACGAGGCGGATCTTACGGCCACTTTGTCGATCATCACTACGGTCGGGGCCGACAGCGTTGGGCGATGGGACGAACGCCGAGCTGAGAGAAGCCCGATGTCGTGCCAGCCATGCGAACATCCGGCTCATGGCGTCGGCGTCACTGGATCGTGGACCTCCGCGAACTGGTTCCTCCGGACGGTGGGCGCTGGCCGGTATCGGAGGCAAGGATTCGGCGAACGTGACGTGGTGACACGCCGGCAGCCGAGGCGACCTCGATCAGGCTCGCGTCGGGGCGTTCGGCACGTAGCCGGGCCACGATGTCCGCCGTCCGCTCGCCAGCGGCTTGAGGCCGATTCGAGGACGGGCGGGCGGTTCTTCGTGCCGGCACTGCCGCAGCCCGGCCAGGCGCGGATTCGTCCGAGGCCAGATCCGGCCCGCTCGCTTCCGGTTGGCTACTTTCCAATGGGCTCGATGCCGGGTGGTCGACGTCGGCGACCACTCGTTGCCCAAGGCCATGGCCGGTCTCGCCGGACGGGCCATCCGGGCGCGTCATGGACTGTGGGGCAGGTTTGGACTTGGTGAGTATCTCGACGACCAGCAGCAGTGCTACCGCCGGCCACGCCGCCACGATCCGCGCCCCGAGGCTGGGCTGGGCGGCGGCGATGTTCGCCGCCACGCTGGCCGCCACCCCGACCGCGAACGCCGTCCGAGCCGACCAGCGCACCCTCTGACCGGCGCGTTTGTCCTCGACCATGGCCGCAGATGCGACGACGAGCATCCCGTCGACCGACAGTGGCAGTACGTAGGCGACCTCGGGGCGTTCACCGAACCTCAACGCCACGGCGACCATGTGACTCCAGGACGACCAGGCAGCAATTCCGGCTACGGCGACCGTGCTCACGTCTCGGGCGATCCGGGTCGGCGTCATCGGTCCGCCCCCGGACCCAGCCGTCGCTCGATGGCTTGGACCTCGGCGGGGTCCACGGACGGACGCCCGCCGATGTCCAGCCGTGTCTGGACATCGGCCCATCGCTGCCACCGTCGGACGACCTCGCTGACGCCGAGGGCGGTCGCGTCGGCGACGTCCGCCAGGTCCGCACCCGCCCGCAGTACGGCGTGGATCAACGAGGGTTGCCAGCGAGTCCACCAGGACACCACCGCGGCGGACAACGCCAGCTCCGCCAAGGCGTCGTCGCGACCGGATACCGCCGTCCGAGCGACGGCACAGTCATGAGGATCCAGCAGGAGCTTGAACGGGTTGATCTTTTCGGCATCGGCGAACCGCGCCGGCGGTTCAACCGGTCGGGTCGCGGTCATCGGGTGCCGCCCGACACTCGTGACCTGGGCAAACTCAGTGGTAGCGGGTCACCGGCGATCGTGGCGGTGTGGTTCGCATGGTGGTACCTCCGGCCCACCACGGCAACACCTTGGTCAGCCATGCCGCCGGCGAGCCGGGCGCACCGCGTCGAGGTCCGGACCGATCCGTCAGGCCGCACCGAGTCCGCAGCAGCACGGCCCGCCGCCCGGTCGAGACGGTCCGGAAGTAGGCGTCGGTGCAACAGTCGTCGTGGCGCTGGGCGTGGCGCTCGGCGTCGGTGTGGGCTGAGACGCGCAGTCAAGCGCACGTGCGGCATACAAGCCGTCGTTAAGGTAAGCCGGGTAGGCGTCGATGGTCCCGTCGTCGAGCGTCTTCTGCGCGGCCGCCTTCACGTTGGTACCAGCGCCCGTCAACGTCCGGACCACCGTGACCCGCAGAGCCGTCGACCAGGCCTTCTGCACGTCCGCCTTGAGGAACGCACGCAGGTCATCCGCGGGGCCGTCCAAGCGCTCCTGAATGGCGTCAGGCACAACGGGCAACGAATCGGCGTTCGCCGCGGCCAGGATCTGGTTGGCCAACACGCGCATTCCACTGCTCGGCGTCGATCGTGATGGCCTGGGTGAGCCCGAGATGAGCCCGGCGGTGCGCTTGGAGCGCTGGCGAGGCACCAGACGGGCGGCTGCTTCTGCCGCCTCGCGTGCCAGCTCCGGCAGAACCGAGGTGTAGGTGTCGGACGTCAACGAGATCGACGAGTGGCGAGCTCTCCTGAACTACCTTTATCTCGGTGCCCGGCCGCAGGGCGGGAGGCTGCCTGTCCATCAGTAGCTGAGACACCAGGGCGACCGTGCCGCCTCAGCGATGTCTGCGGAGGCGGCACGGTCGCCGATAGTCGAGCCGTGACGCCTACTCCTTTACACCGATGTTGTCGATCGGAGAGGCGTTGAGCAGCCGTCGGACGGGCCACACCGTGGTTGCCAACGCCAGCAGTGTCGTGCCGCCGAGCACCGCCACCCAACCGAGCGGCGGTACGTACGGGATCGGGCTGCCGGTCAGTCCGTTGACGATCGCGCTCAGGGTCAGCGCCGCGATCGTCGCGCCGATCAGCACCGCGGTGCCGAGCAGCCCGGCCTGTTCGGCCTGGACCATCGCGCGGATCTGACGGCGGGTGACCCCGACCAGTTGCAGCAACGCCAACTCGCGGCGGCGGGCCAGCGCGGCCATCACCATCGTGGTGGCCGCCGCCAGCGCCGCGTAGCCCACCATCACGCCGATCAGCAGCCGGTTCAGCCAGGCGCCGAGCGCCAGGTCGGTGCTGATCAGGCGCGTACGGGTGGCGGCGTCGAGTACCTCGGTGCCCGGTCGCCCAGCCGACCACGTGGCCAACGCGGTGTCGGCCTCCGGGCCGGCGCGGACCAGGACCTCGTCGCTGGTATTCCCGGCCGTGTGCCCGGCGACCGTCTCGGCAGCCAGGGTGACGTCGCCGAAGCCGAGGCCACGGCCGTAGATCGCGATGACGTCCAACGTGACCGGGGTGCCGTCGCCCAGCCAGAGTTCCGCCTGGTCGCCGACGTCCCAGCCGGATGAGGACGCCTGCATCGCCGACAGGGCGACCGTGCCCGCCCCTAGGTCGGCCAGGTTGCCCTCGCGCACGGCGAGGTCCATCGTCGACGTGATGCCCGCCGGGTCGACCGACTGCGCGCTGACCGGCTCGATTCCGCCGAGCGCCCGTACCAGCACCTGCGTACGGCGCACACCGGTGGCCGCCTGTACCCCGGCCAACTCGCGGATCTCCCGCGCCGCGTCCGCCGGCAGCCCACCCGGAGCGAAAAGCACCCGCTCGGCGAGGGTTCCCGCACTGCTCTGCGTGGTGGTCTGCCGTTCCAGGTTGGTCTGCAGGAACCAGACCGAGCCGCCGAACCCCACGGACAGCACGAGGGCGGTCAGGACTGTCGCCATGCCCTGCGCGTTGGCCCGCAGATTGGCCGCAGCCAGGTAGCCGCTGACCCGCCACACCCGCGGCAACAACGGTGTGAGCAGGCGTGCCGCGTATGCGTTGATCCTCGGTGCGAGCAGCGCCACCGCGATGACGAACAGGTACAGCATGCCGACCGCGCCGGCCAGTGCCCCGGCCGACCCGGCGGCACCGAGCGTGAACGCCCCGAAGGCGCCGGCCGCCGCCAGCGTCAGCACGCCGGCGATCAGCCGCACCCGGCCGCTACGCCGAGGCTCGACAGCGATCTCGCCAAGCGCCTCGATCGGCTTGATCCCGGTGACCCGGCGTGCGGCGACCAACGCGGCGAGCACCGCCACGAGGACCGCCGTACCGACCGCGGCCGGCACCGCGAACAGGCCGTCGGCCATCGGGAAGCTGGCCGGCACGAACCCCCGCCCGACCAGCTCGCCGTGCACCCAGCGGGCCGCCAGCAGGCCGGCCGGGCCGCCGATCGCGGAGCCGACCAGGGCGAGCAGCACGGCCTCGGCGAGCAGCATGCGGCGCACCTGCCCCGGCGTGGCCGCGACCGCGCGCAGCAACGCCAGGTCACGTCGACGGTGCCGGACGGACAGCCCGATGGTGCCGGCCACCACGAAGACGATCAGCAGGACGACGTACCCCCCGAAAGCCGATCCGGCCTCGACCAGCAACGTCCGGGCGGCCTGGTTCTCCGACTGCTCGACGTTCCCACGGTCCTTCCCGACGTACGTCGTGGCGCCGGCCGCCGACGCGATCTCGCGTACCGCGCCGAGGTCGGCGCCGGGCACCATCCGGACGCCGATTGCATCCACCCGGCCCGGGTGGGCGGACAACCGGGCGGCCTGCGCGTCGGTGAAGAACACCGCCGCCGAACCGGTCTCGGCGGTTCCGCTCACCCGGTACGACCGTCCGACCCCGCCAACGACCAGGTCGATGCGGTCGCCGGGCGCCACGCCGAGCCGGGTGTCGACCAGCACCTCGTCGTCGGCCCGTGGCGCGGCACCGGCGGCGATGGGACGACCGGTGAAGGCGTACGTGTCCCAGCCGTGTCCCACGGCAGCGGGTGAGCCGATCACCAACCCTTCGTCGCCGGTGACGGCCGTGACGCCCGGCACCTGGCGGATCCGGTCCACCAGGGCGGCGTCCACCGTGCCGCCCTCGGGCAGCGTGACGGTGCTCGTCTCGCCGTCGAACTCCTCGAACGTGTGGGTGATCGTGCGGTTGGCGACGACCACGTCGGCGGTGGCCCAGAGCCGTGGCTCCGGGCGGAACCGCAGCCCGGACTCGACGAGGGTGCCCATCGCAACCAGGATCAGCACGCCGGCGATCAGGGCTAGCAGGGTCGCGGCGGCGGGGCCGGCGCGGTGCCGCAGTAGGCGGGCGGCCAGCCCGGTCATCGGAGGACCCGCCGATCCAGCGATGCCAGGTGCTCGGCGATACGGGCGGCTCCGAGCTGCGGAAGGTCGGCGACGATCGCACCGTCGGCCAACACGAGCACGCGGTCCGCGTACGACGCGGCGATCGGATCGTGGGTCACCATCACCACGGTCAGCCCGTGTTCGTCCACGACCGCGCGCAGCAGCGTCAGCACCTCCGCCGCAGTCCGCGAGTCGAGGGCGCCGGTGGGTTCGTCCGAGAAGATCACCTCGGGGCGGGTGGCCAGCGCCCGGGCGATCGCCACCCGCTGCTGCTGGCCGCCGGAGAGCGCGGCCGGCCGGTGGTGCAGCCGGTCGGTGAGGCCGACCCGCTCGACCACCTGGGTCAGCCAGGCCCGGTCCGGACGGACGCCGGCCAGGCGCAGGGGCAGCACGATGTTCTCCTCGACGGTGAGCGCGCCGATCAGGTTGAACGCCTGGAAGATGAACCCGATCCGGGTACGACGCAGCTCGGTCAGGCGGGTCTCGGACAGCCCCGACAGGTCGGTGCCTGCGATGACCACCCGACCGGAGGTGGGCCGGTCGAGCCCGGCCGCGGTCTGCAGCAGCGTGCTCTTGCCGGAGCCCGAGGGCCCCATCACCGCGGTGAAGGTGCCCCGGTCGAAGCCGACATCGATGCCCGCAAGCGCAGTCACCTGGTTACGGCCGGCGCCGTACACCCGGGTGAGGTGTTCGACGCGTACCGCCGGTTCGGTTCTCTGTCCCGGATAGTCCGGCATTCTGGTGGGCCTCTCTCCGTGTCATCGGCAGGAACTGCGCGCACCAGAAACGCTATTGACGTGGGAGAACGGCGACCATCCCGCGGGCTGCCAGGTCCGGGTACAGCAGGCGCTACCGCCGATCGCCGTCCAGGTAGCGCAGCACCGCGGTGACCCGCCGGTCGGCACGGTCGTCCGGGGGAAGCTGAAGCTTCGAGAAGATGCTGCGGATGTGCTTGTGCACCGCGCCGTCGGTGACGAACAGCCGCTGGGCGATCGCGCTGTTGCCGAGCCCTTCGGCCATCAGCCCCAGCACCTCACGCTCACGCGGCGACAGCTCGCTCAGCGCCGTGTCCGTCCGGCGGTTGCGGGCGAGCAGCTGCGCCACCACCTCCGGGTCGATCACGCTGCCGCCGTCCGCGACGCGGTGCAGCGCGGCGAGGAACTCCTCGACCCGGCCCACCCGCTCCTTCAACAGATAACCCAGCCCGACGGCGCCGACCGAGAACAGGTCGGTGGCGAACGCCTGCTCCACGTACGCCGACAGGACCAGCACCGCCAGGTCGGGCCGGCGCCGCCGGGCCTCCACCGCTGCCACGATGCCCTCGTCGGTATGGGTCGGCGGCATCCGTACGTCCACGATCGCAACATCCGGCGCGTGTTTGTCGACGGCGACCAAGAACTCGCCCGGAGTACCGGCCGTGGCGACCACGTCCAGATCCTCCGCCCGCAGCAGCAGCGCCAAACCCTCACGCAGCAGCGGGTCGTCCTCGGCGATCACGATCCGCATGGCAGCTCCACGTCCATCCTCGTCGGCCCTCCCGGCGGGCTCGTCAGCATCATCCGGCCGTCGTACGCCTCGACCCGCCGACGGATGCCGGTGAGCCCGGAGCCACGTGACTCGTCCGCGTCGCCGTGCCCGTCGTCCTCGATGCTCACCAGCAGTCGGCCACGCTCGCGGCGCACGGCCACGTTCACCTGGCTCGCACCGCTGTGCCGGACGACGTTCGTCAGCGCCTCGGCCACCACGAAGTACGCGGTGGCCTCGACCGAGGCCGCGCACCGCACGGCCACGTCCACCTCCAGTCGGCAGGGCACCGCGCAGCTGGCGGCCAGGCCCGCCAGCGCGCCGGCGAGACCCCGGTCGTCCAGCACGGGCGGCAGGATCCCGCGCACCACCGTACGCAGCTCGCCGAGTGCCTGTTCCGCAGCGTCCTGCGCCTGCCCGAGGATCTCGTCGGCCCGGTCCGGATTGCGGCGTACGGCCCGCCGCGCGGCGCCCAACAACACGTTGACAGCGACCAACCGGTTCTGCGTGCCGTCGTGCAGCGATCGTTCGATCCGGCGCAGTTCGACCGCGTGGGCGTCCAGCGCCGCAGCGCGGGTGGCGGTCAGCTCGGCCACCCGCAGGGACAGGTCGACACCCGGCGGCGGAGGCAGCAGCCACCGACCCGGCCATGCCTGGAGACGGGCCAGGACCGGGGTGAACCAGATCGCGGCGGCCAGCCAGCCCACCCCGAGCAACCCGACCGCGAGTGCCTCGGACAATCCGTCGATGCGCCACCAGACGATCCCCGGCGCGCCGGCGTCGGCAGGGATCAGCCGGTACCACAGCGGGAAGGTGACGTCCTGCACGGCGTAGAGGGGCAGCGCGAGGCCGATCATCCCGGTCACCAGGCCGATGAGCGAGTGCAACGCGACCCAGCCGAGCTCCCGGCGCACGAAGGGGTCGTGCGCCGCCGTCCGCAAGCCGGCCGGCACCGGCCCGGGGGCGGGGATCGGGCCGCCCCAGCGGGACAGCCGGGCACGCTCGCGGTCGGCCACCGAGCGCACCGCCCGCAACGCACCGGGCGCCGCCAGCAGCCCCACCCCCGCCAGGCAGGTCACCGCCACGATCGCCGCCCAGAGCAGCGCGCCCAGCGCCAGCGTGGCGGTGCCCAGCCCTCCGACGAGGTGCTCCAGGGCGTCGACCGAGGCGCGAATTCGGCCCCGCACGTACGCCATCGACCCACCTCCCCCGTCAACATAGGCCACCGCTGACCCCGCCCGGCAACGCAAGGCGCGGAAGGTACAGCCTGCTGTACCACGGTTGTCGAGCTGGCGGGATCGTCCCCGCCGCGCCGCCCACCTAGCGTTGACGGCGTCGAGGAACGTTCACCTGAGGAGGCATTCATGACCGATCCGTACCGCATCGTCGAGGCCCCCGCCCCCGCACCGAAGAAGCCGGGCGGTCTGCTGCGCCCGCTGCTGTGGCTGGTGCTCCTCGTCAGCGCGGCGGCCAACATGGTGCTGTCGACCGCGGTGGACAACCCGTGGATCAGCTCGGCGTTCGGCCTGGTGGCGCTGCTCTGCGGGGTCGCGTTGATCGTGCATCACCGGCGTAACCGCGTGCGGGAGGCGTAGGAACACAAACCTGCCGGTATACCGTCAACCGACTGGCGGTGCCGGCCGAATCGGATGAGGCGAACGCCAGCCAACGCTCGATCGCGGCTGAGTCCGGGTCTGCAAGAGCAACCTGGCCGAGGCAGAACGCTCAGGGATCGACTCCGACAACGACCCGCGAACGATGGAGCGGCTACGAGTGCAGGTATGGCCCGGCTCGCTGGGCGATCCGGTCGTGTTGAAGCGCTGGGTGCCGCTCGCCGCTTAGCGCAACAAAGCCCGGCGATCATGTCCGCATGTGGTGGGACGCGCGTGACAAGCATGTCCCCTGACGGGACAACGGGCACGCTGAATCCACCGCTGAACTGCCCTCTTCTAAGTCAAGGCGGCCGGCGAAGCGGGCCGCGCCAGCCGCGCTCGGCCTGCTGGCGGCGCGAGCGCCGGCATCGGCCGGCGCGCCGGCCAATACTCGCAGCTGCACCCGAGTACGCAGAACCGATGCCTCCGGCGGGATCTTCGACAGAGATGGCCTTTAGGCAGAGGAGCGGTCTACGTGGCGCGGACGGCGGCATGGCCTCTGACGGCATCCCTAAAGTGATCGGATGCGATTGGTTCGAGGGGTGGCGACCACTCTGACCGTCGGTGCGGGGTTGGGCGCCGCCGCGGCTGTCGCCAACAGTGTGCCGCTGCTGCTCGGTGAGGGTGGCAGAGCCCGTGCGGACCGGGGCGCCTGGTCGCAGACGGCGGAGTTCGCGAGCCTGATCCTCGACTCGGGCTGGGCGTGGGCCACGATGGCTGTGGCCGTGGGTTGGCTGGTGAGCAGTGGTCTCCGACCGGTGATGGGGGTGCTCGCCGGGGCGCTGGCGGGATGTCTCGCGCTCATCGACGCCACGATCGTCTACGACACCGTGCCCATGCTGTTCCCGTTCCATGACGGCTTCGAGTGGGGGCAGATGCCATTCTGGTTGGTCGCCAGCCTGGTGTTGGGATTGCCTCTCGGGGCGGTGGGGGCCACCATCCGGCGTCCAGGCCCGGCCGGAATTCTCGCGGCACTCGTAGCTCCCGTCGGAGCGGCTCTCAACATGGTGCTGCCACCGCCAGCGGAAAGCCCTGTGGCGGATTCGGTCACGCTGACCGTCTGGGGCGCCGCCGCGACGGTCACAGTCCTGGTGCTGGTGCTTGCCGTCCGTGCCAGGCGGAGGCGTGATCGCCGGGCTATCCACGGGCCAGTAACCGTCCTCCCCGGCGGGCATTAGCGGGCGCGAGCGGTCACCGAGCTGCCTTCCCCAAGCAGGCTTTCCGGGCATCACGCCCGGCTCGGCGCGATCTTCCGAACTGGCGCTCCGCCCCTGCGTGCCGGCGAGCGGTCCGCAGCTGGTCCGCAGAAGCCCGGCAGACAGCGGGGAAGTGGTGAGGCGCCGAGAGGCATCTCCGCCCCTCGGTCGCGCCTTGATCCCGCGCCTTAGCGTGGCAGGGTGGCAGCACCCCGCATGGCACCGCCGTCAGAGATGAGCCGCCGACTGACGTTCCTGTTCGCGGTGGCGGCGGGAGTGGCCATCGGCAACCTCTACTGGGCGCAGCCGCTGCTCAGCTTCATCGCAGGCGACCTACGCGTCGCGACCGCGACGGCCGGCTGGTTCGTCACCGCGACGCAGGTCGGGTACGCCGTCGGCGTCCTGCTGCTCGTGCCGCTCGGCGATGTCCTCGACCGCCGCCGGTTCGTCCCGGTGATGTTGCTGACCTCAGCCGCCGCGCTGCTGCTGTGCGCGCTGGCGCCGTCGATCGGCGTACTCCTTCTCGCACTGGGCGTGCTCGGCGTGACGACGATTACCGGGCAGGTCCTCACACCGCTCGCCGGGGACCTGGCCGGCGACGCCCACCGCGGCCGGATCGTCGGCATCGTCGGGTCCGGGACCCTCACCGGCATCCTGGCCTCCCGCACGATCAGCGGGTTCGTCGCCGGCACCGCCGGCTGGCGTGCGGTCTTCGCCCTCGCCGCGGTGGTCGCCGTCCTGCTCGCGGTCCTGCTCTACCGCGCGATTCCACCGCTGGCACCGCGGACGCGCATGTCGTACCCACGGCTCATCGCCTCGGTCGGCGCGGTGGTCATGCGCGAGCGAGCGGCCCGATGGACGCTGGTCCTGGCCGCCACCGGGTTCGCCGCGTTCTCGCTGTTCTGGACGGCGCTGACGTTCCTGCTCAGCGGCCCACCGTTCCGGTACCCGGTAGCGGTGATCGGGATGTTCGGGTTGGCCGGCCTCGCTGGTGTCCTTTCCGGCCTGCACGGCGGTCGTCTGCACGACCGCGGTTGGTCGCTTCCGGCCACCGGCGCGGCCTGGGTACTGGCCCTCGGCGCCTTTGTCGTCGCGGGGCTCGCCGGACGGTCGGTCGTCCTCGTCGTCATCGCCATCATCATGATCGATGTTGCCCTCCAGACGCAGGCCCTCCTCAACCGGGCGCGGCTGTTCGCCCTCTCCCACGAGGCCCGCAGCCGGCTCAACACGGCGCTGGGCGTCGGCAACTTCATCGGCGCTGCCATCGGCTCCGCCGCCGCGACCACGCTCTGGTCCGCAGGCGGCTGGACCGCGGTCACGATCACGGGTACGGCGCTCTGCTGCTTCGCGCTCACCGTGTGGGCGCTCGGACGTCGGGGTCCACTCGTGATCGCTCCGCCGTGACGGACGGCGCTGTAACGAACCGCAGTGAAACCTCCCTCACCCGCGCGACGTTCGCAAACGCGTCAGGCTTCAGGTTCAGGAGACGCCGGCTTGAGACGCTTGCGCTCCACGACGCTTGTTGCTGTCACCACGCTCAGCGGCGGCACGTCCTTCGCGACAACGGCGCCCGCGCCGACGACCGAGCCCCGACCGATCGTCACTCCAGGGGTGACCGTGGCTGCGGCGCCGATCCACACATCGTCCTCGATGACGATGGGCGCGTGCGTGATGAAGTCGTACCGTTCGTCGAGCTCGACGGGGTGCCCGGCCGTGCTCAGCGTCACTCGGGGACCGATCAGGACGCGGTCACCGATGGTGATGCCCCCGTAGTCGAGGAAGAAGCATCCCTGATTGATGAACACGCGCTCTCCGAACGATGCTCCAAGCCCGTAGTCGCAATAGAACGGGGGCAGGATGGACAGCGAGTCAGGGATGGGCTTACCGAAGATCTCGGTGAGCACCGTCCTGCGCGCGTCGAGGTCGTCGAACGGCAGCACATTGAGGCGCGAGGTCAGGTTCATGACAAGCTGTACGCGCTCCGCGAAGGCCCGGGACTCGGGCGTCCGTGTTCGTAGGCGTTGCTCGTTGCGCACGTGGCGATCCTGGCACGGTGAGTCAGAGACTGCGTGACGCACCACCGGCACGAGGTGCAAGCCGTCTCCCGCCGGTCCCAGGCGTTCGGGGCGTCACGACCGGTTGAGCGCGCTCTTCCAAACTGACGGTGTACGCAGGCTCGATGCCACGTCCGCCGACTGCGCTGCGGTTCGGTGGCCTCCCCGTCGGTGACTCACACTAGGCGGATGTCGCACCAGGATGCCGCCGGTGACATGCATGCGTGGTCGAGTGCCCGCGTACGCCAGTGGATGAGCACCTTAGGCGAGGACGACGCCCCGCGAGCGGTCAACTGGTGGTTGAAGACGCGATGGCGGGCGCAGTTCCACGTCTACGACCGGGCGTTGACCGCAGAGGCGCGTCGGGAATGGGCCGAGGTGGCGTTGTCGCTGACCGACCACGCCGAGCGGTTCGCCGGCTACGACCGATGGAGTGCCGCTGCGGACTGTTTCAATCTGCGTAGCCTGCTGATTCAGGAACTCGGGTCGGTGCCGGGTGACGAGAACTGGGACCAGGCCGCGCTCGTCCGAAGCGTCCTGGCTGCGGTGACACTGATGCCGGCTGAGGCGAACCAGCTGGCCGGACGCTGCCCACCGAGCAGATCCTGCTCCTTCGCCGCCACAAGAACCTCGTTGCCCCGCTTGCCCCGCTTGTTGATCGGTTGCCTGCCGGGCCCGATGCCGAGCGCGTCCGCACCTGGCTGGCGATCCTGCCGAACTTGCCATAACGCGTCGGGGTCGTGCCCCTCCAGGGTCCGCGTCGGCAGTCCGATTCGCGTCCGCAAGAGCCGCCCACCCGGGCGGGCTTCAGACCGGCGCGAGCAGGGTGTCGAACACCGAGAAGAAGGCGTCGAAGGCGGCGGGGGAGCGGTCGGTGCGTGCCCGGATGAGCGTGCCCTCCCAGGCGTTGACGAGGAAGCCGGCGGTGACCTCGGGGTCCACGTCGGCGCGCACCGTCCCGGCGCGCTGCGCCTCGGCCAGGGTCGTGGCGATGAGCCCGGCCCACGTGTCGAGGCTGTCCCGTACGGCGTCCCGGATGGCGTCGCGATGGTCGACGATCTCGGTGCCGAAGTTGCCGTACAGGCAGCCGCGGTGGTACTCGTGCCCGACAACCTCGTCGCGGAGGAATTCGAAGTGCGCCCGGAGCCGCTGTACCGGGGGGACCGAGGTGTCGGCGAGGTCCGCGAGCCGGAGACTGTCGCCGTACCGCTCGAGCGCCACGATGGCGAGGGCTTCCTTGCTGTCGAAGTGGTTGTAGAAAGACCCCTTCGGTACGCCGGCCGCCTGGGTGATGTCGTTGACCCCGGCGGCGTTGTACCCGCGGGCGTGGAACCGGTCGAGCGCGGCCGTGACGATCTCTTCGCGCGTGCTCTTCCTGGCCAAGACGGACCACCTCCTCGCGCAAATATGACCGGTCGTCTTGGCTCCGTCAAGCCATGGGCGCTGTGATCCAGCGCTCGTTGCCGCACCTAAGACGACCGGTCATATTCGAGCGGTAGCCGGGCAAGCATTGCCTGGTCAACGGTCCCCGACAGGACCGAGCCACCTCAGCGAGGAGAAATCGATCGTGAGCGACCTTACGAACGCCGTCATCAAGGCCCACGGCGGTCTGGACCGCTATGAGCGGTTCAGCTCGGCCACTGCCCATTTCCGCACCGGCGGAGCGCTGTGGGCACTCAAGGGCCAGGAGGGGATCTTCGCCCAGGCTGCGGTACGGGTCGACCTGCGCCGGCAGCACGCCAGTCACTACCCGTTCAAGACGGCCGGCCTGCGCACCTCGTTCACCGCTGAGCGAGTGGCCGTGGAGAGCGACACCGGCGAGGTGAAGGCCGAGCGCTTCGACCCCCGTGCCGCCTTCGCCGGCCACGTCCTCGAGACCCCCTGGGACGACCTGCACGTCGCCTACTTCGCCGGCTACGCCATGTGGACGTACCTGACCACCCCGTTCACCTTCGCGCGGCCCGACTTCCACACCGAGGAGCTGTCTCCCGTGACCGAGGAGGGCGAGACCTGGAACCGTCTCAAGGTCACTTTCCCCGAAGGCGTCGCCACCCACGCCCGGGAGCAGACGTTCTACTTCGACCAGGGCGGGCTGCTGCGCCGGCACGACTACACGGCCGAGGTCCTCAACGCGGGGCGGGCCGCGCACTACTGCTCGGACCACAAGGAGTTCGACGGCATCATGGTCCCGACCCGGCGGCGCGTCTACCCACTGGCTGAGGACGGAACCGTGGTGCGTGACATCGAGCTCGTCACCATCGACGTCGACAATGTCGTGTTCGCCTGACCCCGGGTAGCCGCCGATGTCCCCCTGCCGTGCTATCAGCGGTCAGGGGGAGCATCGGGTTCGTCCGCCAAAGGACGGTGCGAGGTCGCGCGTCGCCGCGTTCGGCTAGGAGATCAATGCCGCCGGTACCTGGCGGCGTCGGTCAAGGCGCTCAACCGGTAGCGCAACGCCCGGGCTTGCCCGATCGACAACACCACCCGGTGGGCGGTGGTGGACACTGTCGCCGTCAACGCCACGACCGGTTCGGCCGCCGGGTGAGTCGTCTGCACCAGCCCCACAGTCAGGATCGACGCCTCGCATCGGTTGGTGTCAACATCAGTCACCCGTGACCGGTGTTCCCCGCGCTGGTGGCACCCAGCCCGGTCGCACCAGCGGGGGTGCCAGGGCCGGTCGGCTGCCAACGCCCCAGTCGCGAATACGTGGACGTGTCCGCATCTCCGTTCGACGCCGGGCGCCGAGGCCGCAGCGGCGGCTGCCGTGAGGCCGGTCGCAGTGATGGCGCCGGTTGTCGGCTCGGAATGGTCGGGGCAGGCGTAGGCCACGGCGTCCAACGCCCCGCCGTCCGATGAACCGCTGTAGACCTCGATGCGGACGGCCGCCGGTTCCCCGCGGCGGTCGAGAACGAACGGTAGATTCGCCATGGGTCGCACCTCCGATGTGCGATCAAGTCCCCCGGTCAGCGTGCGCGCGCGAGCCGGGGGGCGTCGGTTGACAGTGCCAACTACACACCGTACCCATGTTGGCCTCTGATTCGAATATTAGGGTTGGCCAATTGCCAACCCCGAGAGGTTTGGCCTATCTCGATGCCAGCGAAGATGGCCAAGTGGATCTCGACCGGGCTATGCGCGCACTGAGGGTTGCCGAAGAGGCGCTACCGCAGGCGGAGGAACGCGCCGCGCAGGCCGCCCGGCAGATCAAGGCCGACGCCCGCGCCCGGGTTGAGCAGGCTCGCGCCGAGCTGCACCGCGCAATGGTCGCGGAGTACCGGGCCGGCACGCGGCAGGTGGATCTGGTCAAGCGGACGGGCTACTCCCGTGAACGGGTCCGGCAGATCCTGCGGGCCGGCGGCATCGAAGCGGACTGACTCCGGGGCGGACCGGTCGGGAAGCGATCGACGTCGAGTGCCGGACCTGTGTGCGAACAGGCCGGTGGGCCACCGGCGAGGAAACCTCGTCGCCGATGGCCCACCGTTGTTGCTCAGCCGTTGACGACCCAGTGCTGGTGGGCGCCCCCGGCGTACGTCCCGATCTGGGCCTGGGTGCCGTCGGCGGTGCCGGCGCCGGCCGTCTCCAGGACCTTGCCGGACTGCGGGTTCTGCAGCGACCCGTTGGTGTGCGGCTGCCAGACCTGCGCGCCGCTGCCGTTGCAGGTCCAGAGCTGCACCTTGGTGCCGGCGGCGGTGCCGCCGTTGGAGACGTCCAGGCACTTGCCCAGCGCCCGGTAGGTGTCACCGACCCGGCTCCACGTCTGGGCGTTGGTGCCGTTGCAGGTCCAGAGCTGGATCTTCGTGCCGTCGGCGGTGCCCGCGTTGCTGACGTCGAGGCACTTGCCGCCGACACCGGTGATGGTGCCGCCGGACCCGCTCGGGGCGTAGACCTCGAACTCGTAGATGCGGGCCGCGGGGTCGGTGGTGCTGGTCGGCGCGCTGATGTTCAGGCGTACGTAGCGGGCCGAGACCGAGGTGATGTCGTGCGTCGTGGTGCTGGCGGTGTTGCCAGTCACCGTCGCCCGGGTCGTCCAGTTGGACCCGTCAGTGCTGGTGGCGATGGTGAAGTCCTTCGTGTTCCAGGCGGTGTTCTCGCCGCCGGCACCGGCGTGCTTGACCACGAACTTGTTCACGTTGGTGCTGGCCCCCAGGTCGACCTGGAGGTACTTCGTGGTGCCCTTCGAGCACCACTTGTCGCCGTTGCCGCCGGCGACGGAGCCGTTGACCGCCTTGTCCGGGCCCTCGGTGGCGGCGCAGGAGCTGTCCGCCGTGGCCGTCTTGTTCAGCGCCAGGTTGCCGCCGGTGGGCGGCGGGGTGCTGCCGGGGATGGCGTTGAGGGTGTACCAGGCCTCGGTGCTCCACAGCGACTGCCCGCTGTCGGAGGTGAACGGGCGGGGCGAGCGGACGTAGACCACGTGCCCGGCCTTGCGCCCGGCGACGGTCAGGCTGACCTTCTTGCGGTCGGTGGAGAGGGTGGCCGAGGTGACCGTCAGCGTCTCCTCGTCGATCTTCGGGCCGCCGTAGCCGGCCGTCGGCTGGTAGCGCCACTGCTTCACCTTGTAGTGCGCGGCCAGGTTCGCCGCGGTGTCGGTGGAGAGCGGCTGGGTGTACTCCAGCTCGAAACCGGTGGTGGTGGCCCGCATGGCCAGGATGTCGAAGACGCTGGTGCTGTTCGGGGTCAGCTTCTGCAGGCCGTACGAGAGCTTGCCGCTCTGACCCCAGTTGCCGCCGGCGCCGAGGCCGCCGACGTAGATCGCGCCGTCCGGACCGACGTTGACCTCCGAGACGCCCGCCTCCAGGCCCTGGGTGAGCCGGAACAGGGCGCCCTGGTACTCGCCGTTGACCTTCTCCACGTACGCGCGCTGCAGGCCGCCGTAGGTCACGTCACCGATGACGAACTGACCCGTGAACGGGCCGGACTTCAGGTACATCGGGGTGCTCGGGGAGTTGGCGATCTCGTTCTGCGGCATCCAGAGCACCGGCGGGGTCACCGGGTTGGCGTCGAACGGGCCGTCGGGGTTCATGTAGTGGTTGAAGAACCGGCCCTGCTTGACGTGCACCAGCTTCGACGACGGCAGCCAGCCGCCCTGGTTGTCGGTGACGAAGATGCCGTTCTCCGGGCCCCAGCCGATGCCGTGCGGCGTACGCAGGCCGCCGGCGACGTAGGAGACCGCGCCGGTGTCCTTGTTCACCTTGATCGTGGTGCCCCGGTTGGCAGCGGGCTGCGGGTCGGTCGTCGCGCCGCCGTAGTTGATGGAGACCGACAGGTTCAGGTAGAAGTAGCCGGCGTCGTAGAGCAGGCCGAAGGCGAACTCGTGGAAGTTGCCCCCGTACGGCCAGGTGGCGACCGTGTCGAGGCGGTCGGCGACCTCGTCGCCGCTGGTGTCGACCAGCTTGGTCAGCCGTTGCTTCTCCGACACGTAGACCACGCCGTCGACGACCTTGAGCCCCATCGGCTCCTTGAGACCACCGGCGATCTTCTTGGTGGTCACGCTGCCGGGCCCGGTGGACCCGCCGGTGTTGTTGAGGATGTACACCTCGCCGTCCTGGGAGCTGCCGGACTGGTCGCTGCCGCCCCAGGTGGAGATCACCAGGCGGCCGTCGGCCAGCCAGTCCATCCCGGTCACCTTCGGCTGGAAGCCGCTGGGACGCAGGTTGGTCAGGGTGTAGCCGGGATACACGCTGGTCAGCGGCAGGCCGTCGCCGGGGGAGTCGGTGACGCCCTCGCACTCCTTCTTGCCCGGTGCGGTCACCCGGACCACGCCGGCGTCGGTGCTCAGCGCCGAGTTGGGCACCACGACGAAGGACGACGAACCCGGGGTCTTCCACTCCAGGGTGATCTGCTGCCCGCCGGTGCGCTCGAAGTGGTCGATGCGCAGCGGGTGCAGCCCGGCGGTGAGGTTGAGCGTGCCCTCCTTGGGCGGGGTCGGGCCGTGCAGCCCGTCGTGGTTGATGACGACGTTGTCGTCGATCGACAACCGGGAGCCGTCGTCGCTGCTCAGCCGGAACGTGTAGCTGCCGGCCTGGCTGATGTTGAGGTTGCCGAGCACCTGGGAGACGAAGTAGTCGTCGAAGCCGAAGTCGGTGGCCGACGACCAGTTGACGGTGGGCATCAGCTTGTCGACGTTCGGCGTCTGCCCCGGCTTGAGGGTGCAGATCTCGTTCAGCGGCACCTGCACGTCGAAGACGCGCAGCGTGACGCCCGGTTCCTGGGCGGGGGCGGCCTGGGCGGGGACCGCCCAGATGCCGGTGGCGACGACGAGTGCGGCGGTGGTGGTCAGGACAGGACTGCGGAATCGGCGCAGCAGCCGTATGCCCATTGCTCCTCCTGGGAGGGTCGGGGTGGGGGTCCGGCGGCCTGCCAGGAACAACGGTGGGGGAGCGACAGCCGCCGGTGGAGCCCGGTTCGGTCATCGACGCCGACGAGTGACCTGCCCGGAGCTGCGGTGCGCGGCAACATTAACAAACTTCTATCAGCGCGGCTATATCTTTCGTTCATAGATGCAAAAGTTCGATAATGACAAGCGGAAGCTCGTGGGCATTCGCCCGCATCTCGCCCGTCCGCTGTGGAGCGTGCCGGCCCGTCGGCCGTAGGGTGTCGGCATGGCGCACGAGGTATGGGCCGACGGTGCGGCCTACGAGGCGTACGTGGGCCGGTGGAGCCGCCTCGTGGCGACCGAGTTCCTGGCCGGGCTGGACCAGCCGCCCGGTCTGCGCTGGCTGGACGTGGGCTGCGGCACCGGCGCGCTGACCTCGACGGTGCTGGCCCGCACCGACCCGGCCCGGGTGGACGGCGTCGACCCCTCCGAGGGCTTCGTGGCGCACGCCCGCACCCGGGTCGCCGACCCGCGCGTGGTCTTCCACGTCGGCGACGCCCGCGCGCTGCCGCTGCCCGACGCCGCCGTCGACGTGGTCGTCAGCGGCCTGGCACTGAACTTCGTACCCGATCCGGCGCGCGCCGTGGCCGAGTTCGCCCGCGTCCTCTCCCCGGGGGGCGTGGCCGCCGCCTACGTCTGGGACTACGCCGACGGCATGACGATGATGCGGTACTTCTGGGACGCGGCGGCGGCGCGCGACCCGGCGGCGAGGGAGCTGGACGAGGGCCGCCGCTACGCGATGTGCCGGCCCGAGCCGTTGCGCGCGCTCTGGGCCGACGCCGGTCTGCGCGACGTCTCCGTGCGCCCCGTCGAGGTGCCCACGGTCTTCGCCGGCTTCGCCGACTACTGGACGCCGTTCCTCGGCGGGCAGGGGTCCGCGCCCGGCTACGTCAGCTCCCTCGCCGAGCCGGACCAGGCCGAGCTGCGCGAGCTGCTGCGCGCTCGGGTGCCGACCGAACCGGACGGGTCGATCCGGCTCACCGCCCGCGCCTGGGCCGTCCGGGGGATCGCGCCGGCCCGGCCGTCGTGAGTACGGATGCTCATCCGCAGCCGGCCCGGGAGCGCGAGGATCGGGTGGTGAACAGCATGACGCGGGCCCTCGTCGCCGCCCTGGTGCTCGCCGTGGCGGCCGTCGCCACCTGGGGGGCCTGGCTGGGATGGGACACCGGCTACACCACCGACCCCGAGACCGGTGCGGTCAGCGGGCCGTACCAGGCGTGGCAGGTGGCCGGTTGCGTGCTCACCCTCGCCCTGATCACCGCCGTCGCCGGCTGGCGGCTCCGTCCGTGGCTGGTCGCCCCGGTGCTGACCGTCGCCTTCACCGCCGCCTGGACCGTGCACGCGGCCTCGACCGACGACAGCGGGCTCTGGGCGGTGGGGGCGGGGCTGGTGCTGGTCGGCACGGGGCTCGGGACGACGGTGGTGAGCACGGTCGCGCACCTGCTCGGGCGCCGGCGCGGCTGAGAGTCGGGGCGGCGGCGCGCTGACCGGGCCGGCGTCTCCGATCGCCTAGGATGGGGCTCATGAGCGCTGAGGCCGTCGGCATGCACATGCCCGCCGTCGTCACGCTCGACGACGTCGCGGCGATGAACGCCGCCGACCCCAACGGTCATCGCTACGAGACGAGCCCCGAGGGGGTCCTGTCGGTCATGCCGCCGCCCGACTCGGAACACGCGATGATCGCCAGCCGCCTCTTCGCCTGGCTGATCATGGCTGGGTGGCCTGCCGAGCAGGTGCTCCAGGCGGCCGGGGTGCGCATTCCCGGGCCGGACGGCGACGGCGGGCGGATCCCCGACCTGACCGTGTGGCGCAAGCCCCCGCCCCGCGGGGTCTGGTCGGCGGTGGCCGACGTCGCCCTGGTCGTCGAGATCGTCTCGCCCGGTTCGGAGGCCATGGACTCCGTGACGAAGGTCCGGGAGTACGCCAGGGCGGGTATTCCGCAGTACTGGGTGGTGGACCGCGACGGCGGGCAGACCGTCACCCTGCACCGGCTCACCGGGCAGGGCGGGTACGAGGAGCGGGCGAGGATGCCACTGGCCTGGCTGCTGCAGACCTCGCCCGCCGACCACCTCGACTGAGCCGGCACCCGCACGCCTCCGCTCCGGGCGCAATCGCCCGGGCGGCCACCCCCGTCGACGGATAGCCGACAGGACGCCGTACCCCCTTCCGACGCATTGTTTATGCAGGTGGAGGGGTTGCGGGTGGCGGGCCACATCCCATCCCTCCGGCCCGGCGGCGACAGCACGGTCGCTGCCGGACGCCGCCATCGCCGGGTCCGGCCCGGCCGCCGCGGCGGACACGGCCCGCCGGTCCGACCGCGCCCACGGCCACGCCGCGTCCCGGTCGACCCCGCCCGGGCGCCGGGGCCGGGGTCAGCTCGGACAAGGACGTCACCACCTCCGGTCGTCGCCGTCGGCGTCGCTCCGCCCGACCGGCGGCAGCCCCGCGCGCCTCGACCGGGCGCACCGGCGAGAGCCGGGCGTACGAGCAAGAGAGGAGGGGGCGGACATGGCCGCTCCCACCGTCACCGCGAGCTTGAACGCCGCGACCTATTCCCCCGGCGACCAGATGACCCTCACGGTCACCTACGGCGACTCGGACACCAGGCCCCTCACCGTCACCGTCGTGGTGACCGACGCCCAGGGCAACAGCAGCGCCCCGGTGCGGGTCACCGCCGTCATCGACCCGCTCACCCTCACCGTCACCGACGACTCCGGGCGTGCCTGGACCAGGGTGTCGGACAACGGGTCGGTCGCCGTCTACCGGGCGGTGGCGTGATGCCCCGGGTCACCGTGACCGTCCGCGACAACGGCGGGCGCACCGCCACCGCCACCGCCGACTACGCCCTCGCCCCGCCGGTCCTGGGTGGCTACTACCTCGCCGGCAACGCCGACCCGACGGCCGACATGGCCGGCGGCAACTTCCGCTCGCTGACCCAGTACCGCAGCTTTGCCGACGGGTTCACGTTCCCCGGCTACAACAAGCCCTGGCTGCTCAGCCTGGGCCGCAGCGGGTTCGCGATCAACATGGTGCTGGAGCTGAAGCACTACGGCGTGGCCACCACGGCGGCGCAGACCTTCACCGTGGACGGCGTCAGCTACACCGTCCCGGCGCCCGCGATGACCATCCAGCAGCGGCCCGGGACGAGCTGGCCGAGGGCGTACGGGTACGGCCAGGTGCTCGCCGGGCTCTGCGACGGGCTCTTCGCCCGGGCGCTGTCGCAGTACCGGACGATGGGCTTCGGGGTGAACATCCAGCTCGCCTCCGAACTGGACACCGACCACGAGTTCGGCACCACCGAGTCCGGGGTGTCGTACGGCTGGGCGGAGTCCGACGCCCGCGCGGTGCAGGCGATGACCTACATCGTGAACTGGTTCCGGGCCCGCACGCCGCCCGCCGGCACCACCTTCTCGGTCGGCTCCGGCGGCTTCGACCGGGCCTGCTTCCGGCGCACCCACCCGGAGGCGTTGATGGCGAAGCTCGACTTCCTGCAGTGGAACGCCTACGCCACCGACCCGAGCCACACCGCGCTCGCCCGGTTCCGCCGCACCAAGGACTGGGCCGTGGCCGACCTCGGGCCGGTGGCGCTCTCCCGACCCGTGATCATCGCCGAGTGGGGGGTGCGGGCCGCCGAGATCCCCGACCAGGCGGCCTGGATCGCCACCGTGCCGCCGGCCGTCGCCCAGCTCAACGCCGAGCGGGGCCCGCGGATCGTCCGGACGAACTACTTCAACTCCAGCTGGGGCTCCCTCGCCCCGCGCAGCGACGGGCTGGCGGCGCTGCGGGCGGCGTACGCGACCAGACCGTACGTCTGAGGGGCGGCGGCCGGCGTCGGACCCGGTGGGGCGGTTCGGCCCGGCGTACCGTCGCGGGGTGCGCCACGGCCGTGTCGCCGTCGACCAGGGTGAGCGTCGCGGCGCCCGGGGCGCCGAGGTCGCGGTCGGCCAGGAACGGCGCCCACTCACGCAGCCGGGCGGGGTCGGTCAGTGCCGCCCACACCGTCTCCGGCGCGTGCCGCAGCTCGCGGACGAAGCGCAGGGTCCACCGGTCGCCGGCGGGCTCGGCGGCGATGTCGACCGGTGGGCCGGGGCGGTACGAGTCGCGGTGCATGCTGACTCCTTGTCGAGACGGCGCTCCAGCGCCGCCGGGCGGGCCTGCCGTCCCGGGTACGGGGGGCGACGGCGCCGCCCGCTCCATATGCTCGGGACATGGAACTGCGGATCTTCACCGAACCCCAGCAGGGCGCCGGCTACGACCAGTTGCTCGCCGTGGCCCGCGCGGCGGAGGACGCCGGGTACGGCGCCTTCTTCCGTTCCGACCACTACCTGAAGATGGGCTCGGTGAGCGGGGACCCCGGCCCGACCGACGCCTGGACCACGCTGGCCGGCCTGGCCCGCGACACCACCCGCATCCGGCTCGGCACGCTGATGACCGCGGCCACCTTCCGGCTGCCCGGCCCGCTCGCCATCACCGTCGCGCAGGTCGACCAGATGAGCGGTGGCCGGGTCGAGCTGGGCATCGGCGCCGGCTGGTACGCCGAGGAGCACACCGCGTACGGCATCCCGTTCCCGGTCCTGGGGGAGCGGTTCGCCCGGCTGGAGGAGCAGTTGGCGGTCATCACCGGGCTGTGGGAGACCCCGGCCGGCAAGTCCTTCGACTTCCCGGGGACGTACTACCCGGTCACCGACTCGCCGGCGCTGCCCAAGCCGGTGCAGCAGCCGCGCCCGCCGATCCTGCTCGGCGGCATGGGGCCGAAGCGCACCCCGCGGCTGGCCGCCCGCTACGCCGACGAGTTCAACCTGCCCTTCGCCTCCGTCGACGACACGAGGGTGCAGATCGCCCGGGTCCGCGCGGCCTGCGCCGAGATCGGCCGGGACCCGGCCACCATGCGGTGGTCCAACGCCCTGGTGCTCTGCTGCGGGCGCGACGAGGCCGAGGTCGCCCGCCGGGCCGAGGCGATCGGCCGGGAGCCCGCCGAGCTGCGCGAGAACGGCCTCGCCGGTACGCCGGCCGAACTGGTCGACAAGATCGGCCGGTACGCCGAGACTGGCAGCGAGCGGATCTACCTCCAGGTGCTGGACCTCATCGACCTGGACCACCTGGAGCTGGTCGCCGCCGAGGTGATGCCGCAGCTCTGAGCGGCACCCCCTACGACGCCACCGCCGGCGTCGGCGACGACGAGCGCCGAGGGACACCGGTCAGCGCGCCCGCGTGCCGCCGGGCTCGCGCAGCACGGTGTCCAGCCGGCCGTCCCGGTCGCTGTCCAGGTAGGTGATGTCCGGGACGCCGTCACCGTCCAGGTCGAACTGCACCACGTCGGCGATGCCGTCGCCGTCCAGGTCGGTGACCACCTGGGTCGACCCGTCCACGTGGTGGGTGACGATCGAGACCGCCCCCGGCCCGGCCGCACGCGGCGGCGGACCGGGGGTGGGCGGCGTGGGCTCCGGCTCGGGCGTGGGCGGCGGCACCGGCCCGGTCGGGCCCGGGGTCGTCGCCGTCGGCGCGCTCGCCGGCTCCAGGCCCACGCCCGTCGGGTCGATCTCCTCCTCCGACGGGTAGACGTCGCCGTGCAGGGTCGGGTCGCGGTAGCTGCTCATCCACCCATTGTTCCCATGGACGCCGCCGACACGCGTGCCGGATGATGCATCCCGATGTGATCGTGGACGGGGGTACGACGTGGAACTGCACCGCAGGACCGGCCGGCTGCTGCTGCCGGCGATCTGCATCCTGGCCGGGACGGTCCTGCTGACCGTCGGTGACGGCGGTGGACCGCTGCGGACCCTGGTGGCCGTCGGCGGGATCGCGCTCGGCGCCGTGGTGCTCGTCGGCGCGCTGCGGCCGTTCCGGTTCGTCGTCGACGCCGACGGCCTGACCGTCCGGCGTCCGGGCCTGCGCCGGAGCATCCGCTGGCCGGAGCTGGCCGCGGTGGTGCTCGACCAGCCGGCGCCCCGCTCGGGCGTACCGGCCGCGCCGCGCCTGCTGGTCGTGCCGGCCACCGGCACCGACCTCGGCCCGCTGGACGCCCGGCATCCGCTCGACGAGCGTCCGGCGGTCGTCCTGCTCGACCTCGCCGGGATCCGGGAGTCGTCGGCGGAGATCGCGGCGGCGCTGGCCCGGTACGCCGGTGACCGCTTCCTCGACGCCCGCGCGCTGCACGCCGGCGCGTTCCCCGACCCCGACTTCGCCGTCGGCCTGCGCGGCTACCGGGTCGACTTGGTCGACGCGCTGATCCGGCAGGGGCAGGCGGCGCTCGCCTCGGGCGACCCGGCGCGGCGCCGGGCGGCCGGATCCGAGATCGCCCGGGCCCGGCAGGCCGGTCTGCCGGTCGACCTGCGCGGTTACAGCACGCTGCAGGTGGACGAGGCGCTGGACGCCCTCGGCGTGGCGCTCGCCGACGAGCCCGCCGGCCGCGACCCCTCATGACGCAGCCACCCCGCCGCAACTGGGCCGGCAACGTCGCGTACGCCGCCCGCCGCTTCCACCGGCCGTCCAGTCTGGACGAGCTGCGGCGGCTGGTGGGCGGCAGCGAGCGGATCCGGGCGGTCGGCACCGGGCACTCCTTCAACACCCTCGGCGACACCACCGGCGACCTGGTCTCGCTGGCCGGTCTGCCGCCCACCGTCGAGGTGGACCGGGAGCGCGGCACGGTCACCGTCGCCGCCGCCCTGCGGTACGGGGACGTGGCGGCCCGGCTGCACGCCGAGGGGCTGGCGCTGGCCAACCTGGCCTCCCTGCCGCACATCGCGGTGGCCGGTTCGGTGGCCACCGGCACCCACGGCTCCGGCGACGGCAACCGCAACCTGGCCGCCGCGGTGGCCGCGCTGGAACTGGTCACCGCCGACGGTGACCTGCTCACCGTGAGCCGGGCCGACGGCGACCGGTTCGCCGGCATGGTGGTGTCGCTCGGCGCGCTCGGCGTGGTCACTCGGGTCACCCTGGACGTGGTGCCGGCCTTCACGATCCGCCAGTACGTCCGCCACGACCTGCCCGTCGACCGGCTCGACGCGGCGTTCGCCTCGGCGTACAGCGTCAGCGGGTTCACCTCCTGGCGGTCGTCGGCGATCGACCAGGTCTGGCGCAAGCAGCTCGCCGACCAGCCGCCGCCCCCGGCGGACTGGCTCGGCACCACCGCCGCCGACGCCCCGCAGCACCCGGTGCCCGGGCTGGACCCGGTGAACTGCACCGCCCAGCTCGGCGAGCCCGGCCCGTGGCACGAGCGGCTGCCGCACTTCCGGTTCGGCTTCACCCCGAGCAGCGGCGACGAACTCCAGTCCGAGTACCACCTGCCCCGGGCCGCGGCGGCCGGGGCGCTGGCCGCGCTGGACGGGATGCGGGACCGGATCGCCGCCGTGCTCCAGGTCTGCGAGCTGCGTACGGGGGCCGCCGACGACCTCTGGCTCAGCCCCAACCAGGGGCGCGACAGCCTGGCCGTCCACTTCACCTGGGTCGCCGACCCGGCGGCGGTGCTGCCGGTGCTGGCCGAGGTGGAGCAGCGGCTGGCTCCCTTCGCGCCCCGCCCGCACTGGGGCAAGATGTTCACCCTCGACCCGTCCGCGGTCGCCGCCGCCTTTCCCCGGTACGCCGACTTCGCCGCCCTGCTGGCGGAGCTGGACCCGAGCGGGAAGTTCCGCACCGACCTGCTCGACCGCTACTTCCCGCGCTGACCCCGTCGGCGCCGAGCCGGCGCGCGACCCGACCGGAGCGGGCACGGGATGTCGGGTCGGGCGCCCACCGGTCGGCCTAGCGTCGGGGCATCGGGAAGGAGACCGGGTGCTGGAGCGACTGAACGAGGTGATGGCTCACATCGAGCGGCACCTCGACCAGCGGATCGACGTCGCCGACCTGGCGCGGATCGCGCTCACGTCGGAGTACCACCTGCGGCGAATGTTCTCCGCGCTGGCCGGGATGCCGCTGTCCGAGTACGTCCGGCGCCGCCGGCTCACGATGGCGGCGGCCGAGGTGCTGGCCGGCGAGCGGACGTTGCTCGACATCGCGGTCCGCTACGGGTACGGCTCGACCGAGGCGTTCACCCGGGCGTTCCGCGCGCTGCACGGCGTCGGGCCCGGCGAGGCCCGGCGGACCGGCGCGGCGCTGCGTTCGCAGCAGCGGTTGTCCTTCCGCCTCGTCGTCGAAGGGAGTGGCAGCATGCGTTATCGGGTCGTGGAGAAGCCGGAGTTCCGGCTGGTGGGCCGGCGGGCCCGGGTGCCCCTGGTGCACCAGGGGATGAACCCGGCGATCGTGGAGTTCGTCCGGGGCATCCCGAAGGAGACCGTCGCCCGGATCGCGGCCCTGTCGGACCAGGAGCCGGCGGGGATCGTCAACGTCAGCGACAAGGTGGCCGACGACCGGGCGGAGGGCAGCGAACTGGACTACTGGCACGGGGTGGTGACCGGCGCGGACGCCCCGGCCGACCTGGATGCGACGACCGTGCCGGCGGGGACGTGGGCGGTCTTCGAGACCTCCGGCGAGTTCCCGGCGGCGGTGCAGGAGCTGTGGCGCGACGTGTTCACCCACTGGTTCCCGTCGAACGCGTACCGCAGCCGGCCCGGGCCGGAGATCTCCCGGAACCGGATCTCGGCGGACGGCACGCAGGTGGACGCCGAGCTGTGGATCCCGGTGGAGCGGGCTGTGCCGACCTCGGCGTCGTAGCCGGACGGTCACGACGTCTGCCCGGGCGGGAGGGTCCGGGTGAGCTGGTCGACGCGGCGCAGCCGGCCGTCGGACGCGAGCCGGCCGAAGAGGTGGATGTCGCTCACCACCGGGCGCCCGCGCGCGACGGCGTGCAGGGTGTAGCGGGCCGCGACCCGGTCACCGCAGGTGAGCGTGTCGTGGATGTCGAGCCGGCACTCGGTCACGGTGCGGCGGGCCGGCCGGGCGTGGTCGATCAGCCGTTGCCGGTCGAGGTGCAGACCGTCGTTGACCCAGACGACCTCCGGGGTGTGGTAGCGGTCCATCACGAATCCGGGCTCTTCCTCACCGAAGGCCATCTCCTGCACATAGGACCGGAGGTAGCCGGCGAGGTCGCTGCCGGGCAGCGCTGTCATGTCGCCCCCTTAGCCTTGACGATGCCGTAAAGGCTAAGGGTCGCGTGTAGCGTTGACAAGCGTGTCAGAGATGAATGCCGGTGAGCGGTCGCGACGGATGCGTGCCGAGGGGCGGCGCAGCGTCGCCGCGATCCTCGACGCGGCGGTGCGCATCCTCGGCGAACGGCCGCAGGCCAGCATGGACGAGGTGGCGAGCGCGGCCGGGGTGTCGCGGCAGACCGTCTACGCCCATTTCGCGTCCCGGGACGCGCTGCTCGGCGCCGTGGCACGCCGGCTCACCGCGCAGACCGTGGCGGCGCTGGACGCCGCCGACCTCGACCAGGGCCCGGCCGCCGAGGCGCTGCTGCGGCTGCTCGACGTCAACTGGCGGGCCTTCGCGCACTTCCCGCTGCTGATCACCGTCCCCGAGGCCGACGCGGCGGAGCTGCACGTGCCGGTGTTCGAACGGCTGGAACGGCTGATCCGGCGCGGGCAGCGCGCCGGGGAGTTCGACCCGGGGGTCACGCCGGCCTGGCTGATCGCGGCCACCGTCGCCCTCGGGCACACCGCCGGGAACGAGGTCGCCGCCGGCCGGATGTCCGCCGCCGACGCCGAGGCCGCGCTGCGGGCGAGCGTCCTGCGGGTGTACGGGGCGACCCCGCCCTGCCCGACTCAGGGCGGGGAACCGGCGGCCTAGTGCCGACTGCCGGCCATCTGGTCGCGCAGGCTGCCGCGCTGCACCGCGCGGCTGATGTCGCTGGGCGAGACGATGCCGACCAGCCGCTGGTCGGTGACCACCAGCGCGCGGCCGTCGGCGCACTCACTGAGCCGGGGGAGCAGGTCGTTGAGCTGCTCCTCCGGCTGGGCGAGCACCAGTTCCTCGGCCCGGCAGGAGACCTCGGCCAGCGTGGTGCCGCCCCGCCGGTCGGCCGGGACGCTCCGCACCCGGTCGAGGGTGACCAGGCCGACCGGCCGGCCGTCCTCGGTCAGCGGCAGCGTCGAGTGCCGGTACGCGAACAGGTAGTGGTCCACGAAGTCGGCCACCGTCATCTCCGCCGAGGCGGTCTGCGGCTGCGGCGTCATCACGTCGCCGACCCGGACCCCGTGCAGGGCGCTGCCCATCCGGGCCTGGCGTTCCTCCATGCCGGCCGCGCCGATCAGGAACCAGCCGATCAGCGCCAGCCAGAGCCCGCCCACCCCGAAGCCGGTCAGGAACTGCACCAGCCCGAGGCCGATCAGCAGCGCCCCGAGGACCCAGCCGGCCCGGGCGGCCACCACGGAGGCCTTCGTCCGGTCACCGGTGGCCTTCCAGACCGCCGCGCGCAGCAGCCGCCCACCGTCCAGCGGCGCGGCCGGCAGCACGTTGAAGATCGCCAGCAGGACGTTGATGCCGGCCAGCCAGGCCAGCGAGCCGAGCAGCAGGCCGGTCTGCCCGGCCAGCGCGAGCACCACGGCGATGGCGCCGAAGAAGAGCCCGATCAGCAGGCTGACCAGCGGCCCGACCCCGGCGATGCGTAGCTCCGCCCCCGGGTTCTTCGCCTCGCCGCGCAGCTCGGCGACGCCGCCGAAGAGCCACAGCGTGATCCCCTGGACCTGGAGCCCGTTGCGCTTGGCGACGACCGCGTGGGAGACCTCGTGGGCGAGCAGCCCGAGGAAGAAGACCACCGCGGCGGCCAGCCCGGCCAGCACGTACGCGGCCGTGGAACGGCCCGGGTACGCCTCGGGGAACTGGTTGGCCGACAGCCCCCAGGCGATCAGCAGGAAGATGACCAGGACGCTCCAGTTGACCCCGACGGGTACCCCCGCGATCCGGCCAAGCCGGAAGCTCGCCCTCATGCCTCGGTCATACCCCGCCGACGCCGACCCATGCCCCGGTCACCAGCGGGGCGCGTCGCCGACGATCGCCAGTGAGCGGGTGCAGGCCATCTCCACCGCCCAGTCCAGCGCGCGGTCGGCGACCTTCTCCCAGCCCGGCTCGCCGACGGTGAAGTGCGACCGCCCGGGGAACTCCTGGTAGTCGGTGACCGCCCGGGACCTGCGGTAGAGCGCGGCGTTGGCCGAGACCAGGGCCGGCGGCGACACGTGGTCCGCGCCGCCGGCGATCAGCAGCAGCGGAGCCCGGTCGTCCCGGCTGTTGTCCACCCGCGCGGCGGAGCGGGGGTCGAGGTTGGCGAAGGCCCCCTCGAAGAGCACGTGCCCGGCCGCCGGCACGGCGTACCGCTGCCAGGCCCGGTCGGACTCCTCCCGGGTGAGGGTGTTGCCGAAGGCGTACCGGAACTCGTCGGCGGTGATCGGCACGGCCTTGTGCCGGTTGCCGGGGCTGCGCAGCACCGGGTACGCCGACCGCAGGGTGCTCACCGGCAGCCGGACCACACCCTTGGGCGCGCTCGGGGCGATCGCCACCCCGGCCGCGCCGAGCTTCCGATCGAGCAGGACCTGGGCGACCAGCCCGCCGAACGAGTGCCCCATGATCAGCGGCGGATTCGGCAGCTCCCGCACCAGCGCCGCGTAATGGTCGACGACCTGGCCCAGGGTCAGCCCGGCGATCGGGGCGGGATCGTCGCGCAACGCCTGCACCTCCGCCTCCATCCCGGGCCAGGCGGGGGTGAGCACGCGGAACCCGAGGGACTGGTAGCGCCGCGTCCAGTGTTCCCAACTGCGCGACGTCATCCAGAGACCGTGGATCAACACGATCGTGTCGACCCGTCCGGTCGGCGCGGTGCCCATCGGCGTACCTCCCCGGCTGCCGGTGTGTGCGGACCCGGCGGCATACCCGCCAGACGCCCCCGGAACCGGCGAGGCCGACATCTCCCCGCTCCTCCGTGATCGGCCCCCGTTTGCGGCGTGTCGGGGGGTCCCGGCTGCCCGACACCCCGACATCGTGCAAACGGGGGCGATCACGGGTCACGCCCCGAGCGCCGCGGGTTGCGCCCGTGGGTGGTCAGGCGGTGGGCGGTGGGACGGGCAGCGCGTCGACCACCACCAGCGGTGTACCGGAGGGCACCTCGGCGAGCAGTTGCCGTTGGGCGCTGCGGGTCAGCCGGATGCAGCCGTTGGTGACGTCCTGGCCGAGCGTGTCGTCGTTGTGCCAGCTGTGCAGGCCGATGTGCGCGCCCCGCAGGCCCGCCGGCACCGCGTCGGGGTCGTCGGGGATCGCGCCGAGGGCGAAGATGTCGACGCCGCCGTACACCGCCTCGGGCGGTGGGGTGCGGCCGAGGATGAAGGTCCGGCCGAGCGGGGTGGCCTGGCCCGGCATGCCGAGGCTGACCGGCCAGGACTTGACGGCCTGGCCGTGCCGGTACCAGGTCAGCCGGTGCGCCCGGCGTTCCACCACGATCTGGTCGCGCAGCACGACGGCGCTCCAGCCGCCCTTCGGCAGCCAGGCGATCCGCCGGTTCGCCGAGGGCAGCAGCACCGCCGTCCAGCCCGTCCGGCGCTGCACCACCGGCATCGTCACCTCGACGCCGCTGATGGTCGGGGCGAGCAGGGCCAGCGGGCGCCCGCCCGGGGCGTCGTAGGCGGCGATCCGTCTCGTCGGCGTCAGCCCTTCGGTGAGCGGCGTGGTGTCGTGCGGGCGCGGGTCGGCCGGGAAGCCGGCGGGCGCCGGGTCGTAGTCGACCACCCGGAGGCCGGCCGGGGCGGGCGCCGCGGCGGGCACCGTTTCCTCGGGCGTCGGCTCGATCGTGGGTTCGGCGGTGGGGCCGGCCGGCAGGGCGCGGCTCGGCGTGGGCGTTCCGTCGTGGTGCAGCGCCGAGTTGACCAGCAGCGCGAGCGCGAGCAGCGCCGGTACGCCGAACGCGGCGGTCAGCCACGCGATGCCGAAACGGGACGTCAATCGGTCAAAGAGCACGAAATCACTCTAAGCGACAGAAAGGGGTGAGGGCTCCCGCCCGGCGGAAATGCGCCGGACGGGAGCCCTGCCGGGAGCCGTCAGGACAGCTTGGCGCCGACGTGGATGGCGATCGCGTCGTGGGCCGGGACGGTGGCCGCGAACCAGCCGTTGGCGTCCACCGTGATGATTGGCCCGGAGCACGAGCCGTTGGCGAAGTCGCCGTGGATGACGTCGCAGTACCGGCCGGCGGGCAGCCCGGTGTAGTAGGACCGGCCGCTGATCGCCGAGCCCTCGTCGTTGATGGTCAGGTACCCCTTGCCGGCCCGGCTGAAGGCGATGTGCTGGTAGCCGTTGTCGTACCAGTTGGCGACCGCCGTGCCCTGGGTGGCGTTGTGGAAGCCGACCATGTTGGCGACGACCCGCCAGCGGTGCTCGCACTCCCAGCCGGAGTAGCAGGTGGTGTTCAGGGTCTTGTTGTTGGCGTCCGAGGGCGGGCCCTGGTCGCGGGAGCTGAAGGTGTAGCTGGACATCACCGTCGGCGCGCCGTACGGCCAGGCCAGCATGAAGGCGTTGGCCAGCGCGTAGGCGGCTCCGTTGCGGTAGGTCAGCACGTTGCCGTCGCGCTGGGTGTCGTGGTTGTCGACGAACACCTCGGCCGAGCCGCTGGGCAGGTAGCCCCACGCCTCGCCGAAGTTGCGCAGGTACGCCAGCCGCTCGTTGTTGAACATCCGGGCCAGGTCCTTGCCGTACCGGAACTCGTGCACGTCGCCGTTGCCGGTGTACTCGCCCGGGCCGATCGGCTCACCCGCGCCGTAGATGACCTCCTGCACCAGGTACGCCGAGCGGGAGAGCTTGCCCTTGATCGCGGCGATGTCGGCGGCCGGCATGTGCTTGCTGGCGTCCAGCCGGAAGCCGTCCACCCCGAGGGAGAGCAGGTCGTTGAGGTACGCCGCGATCTTCGAACGGACATAGTCGGACTCGGTCTTGAGGTCGGAGAGGTTGACCAGCTCGCAGTTCTGCACCTCGTACCGGTCGTTGTAGTTGGCGATGTCGTCGCCGCCGTTGCGGCCGCAGTGGTGGAAGTCCTGCGTCTGGTAGATGCCGGGGTAGTCGTAGTGGCTGTACGACGAGCCGGCCCAGCCGGTGCCGGGAGTGTCCTGGCCGGACATGTGGTTGATCACCGCGTCGACGATGACCTTCACCCCCGCGTTGTGGCAGGTGTTCACCATCGACTGGAACTGCGCCCGGGTGCCCTTGCGCGACTCGATCCGGTAGCTGACCGGCTGGTAGGCCAGCCACCACTGGTTGCCCCGGACGTGCTCCTGGGGCGGGGAGACCTGGACGTAGCCGTAGCCCTTCGGGCCCAGCACGTTGGTGCACTCGGCGGCGACCGACGGCCAGTTCCACTCGAAGAGCTGGACGATGACGTTCCTGGTGCCGGAGGGTGCCGCGGCGGCCGGGGGTGCCGCCACGGTGGTGGGTACGAGCAGGCTGGCGATCACGCCGAGGGCGAGGACCGCCGCGCGGCATCGACGTCGATGCATCGGTTCTCCCTGGGGGTCGGGGGACGGTGGCGACGCGGGGAGGGAGTTTCAGCTGACGACTTCTTGCAGTCAGGCTGAAAATTTTCGGCAAGGTTACAAGCCTGTTGCAAAGACTGTCAATGGATGGACAGGCGTCGTTGCGCTTGGGCGCCTACACGCGTCCCGGGCCGCTCCGGTTCGACGGATCGCCGGAGAAATTCCCCACCGACACTGATCCGTACGGCCCGGACGTCCGTACTGGAGGAAGGAGCAGGTCGGCCGGTGGTGGTGCCGCCGTGAGTTTGCGATCGAGGAGCAGATGGCCCGGGCAAAGCAGAACCAGAAGGTGACGACCGTCCGGACCACCGCCACCAGCCGCGGGGTACGAACCGCGTCGAAACCCACGATGGCCCTGCTGATCGGGTCGACGCTCGCCCTGGTGTGGGCCGGACTGGAACTCAGCGGCGCCGGCGGGGCGATGTACGCGTACGGCTTCTTCTTCACCGAGTTCTTCGCCGGGGTGGTGGCCCTGGTCGCGCTCAGCCTCACCGTGATGCTGGGGCTGCTCGCCACCGACCGGCTGGTGCTGCAGATCCGGCACCGGGTGCTGCTGCAGTCCGCGCACCGGGCCACCGGCGTCCTCGGCGTGGCCGGCCTGGTCTTCCACGTCATCACCAAGATCGCGATCGGCCGGGCCGCACCGACCGACGCCATGGTGCCGTTCATCGGCGGGCGCGGGCTCTACGTCGGGCTCGGCACGGTGGCCGCGTTCCTCATGGTCAGCGTCTTCTGGACCGGCATCATCCGGGTCCGCTTCGCCGGCGTCGGTCCCAAGTGGTTCTGGCGAGCACTGCACTCCATGGCGTACGTCTCCTGGCCGTTCGCGCTGCTCCACGGCCTCAACGCCGGGCGGGCGGCGGCGTCCTGGGTGACGCTGAGCTACTTCGCCTGCGTGCTGCTGGTGCTGATCGCGCTGATGGTGCGGTTCTCCGTCTACATCGGCAAGCGCAGCCGCGAGCAGCAGAAGGCCGCCGCGATGAACAAGGCCATGGCCGGCACGGCGACCGAGGAGGGCAAGGGCCGCACCCGGCTCGCCGGGCTCGGCCGCCGCAAGGCCGAGGCCGAGGAGCAGGACACCCGGGGCGGGTGGGCCGAGACCACGGCCACCGCCACCACGTCCTGGAGCGCGCCGACCGGCACCGCCCGGCGCCGCGACCCCGAGCGCTTCACCGTGCCGGTGGTGCCAGAGCCCGGCACCCTGCGCGAGCCCGTCCGGGCCGGCCGGTCCCGCCGCGACGTCAAGGACGCGCCGCCGCGGCGCCGGGAGCGGGACCTGGAGCCTGCCGCGCGTGGCGCGGAACCCGCCGAGCGGCGCCGGGACGCCGACCGCCCCCGCCGCCGGGACGAGGACGTGGCCACGGTCTCCGGTGGCCGCCGCGCTCGGTACGACGAGGAGACCGCCCCGGTCTCGGGCGGACGCCGCGCCCGCTACGACGAGGACGTCGCCCCGGTCTCCGGCGGCCGGCGGGCCCGGCCGGACGAGGACGTCGCACCGGTCTCCACCGGCCGCCGCGCCCGACTCGAGGCCGAGGACGTGGCACCGGTCTCCACCGGCCGCCGCGCCCGGCGGGACGACGACGACCTCGCCGCGTCCTACTCCGCGCCGCCCCGCCGGCGCACCGAGGAGCCCGAGGAGCCGTGGGACAGCCCGCGCCGTTGGGAGAACTCGCAGCCGATCTCGGCCGAGCCCATCTCCGCCACCCCGCGCAGCGGAGCCGGCCGGCACAGCGTCGAGGACGAAGAGGTGCCGGAGGAGGCGGACTACTGGCGGCCGCCGGCCCGGTACGTCCCGGACGAGGTGCCCGTCGACGACACTCCCACCCTGGTCGACCTGGCCTCCCGGCGCGCCCGCAAGGCCACCGGCGACAGCCGCCGGCGCCGCCGGCGGGCCGACGCGGACGCGGTGGACGGGGCGTACTGGGCCGGGCTGCGGGGTGAGGCGAAGTGATGCGGACCAAGGTGCCCCCGGTGGCCTGCGTCGGCGAGCCCCGGCTCACCGCCGGGTTCGCCGAGTACGGCCGGCTCGACCTCGTCGCGCACGAGCAGGTGCACGGCCCGATCGGCCCGATGGAACCCGGCAACCTGCTCCGGCTGGCCGAGAGCGTCCAGCTCAAGGGGAAGGGTGGGGCCGGCTTCCCGTTCGCCCGCAAGATCCAGGCGGTGCTGGAGTCCTGCGAGCGGCAGGACCTGCCCGCCGTGGTGGTGGTCAACGCCAGCGAGGGCGAGCCGGCGAGCTGGAAGGACAAGGTCCTGCTCACCCGGGCCCCGCACCTAATCCTCGACGGCGCCGCACTGGCCGCGTACGCGCTGGACGCCGAGGAGATCGTGATCGGGGTGTCCGACGACGGCGTCGGCCGCGACTCGCTCACCGAGGCCCTCCAGGAGCGCCGGATGCCGGTGCCGGCCAGCATCGTCACCGTGCCGCACCGGTTCATCTCCGGCGAGGGCGGCGCGCTGGTCAACGGGATCAACGGACTGCCGCACATCCCGCCCGGCACCAAGAAGCGCTCCAGCGACTCCGGCGTGAACAACCTGCCCACCCTGCTCTCCAATGCCGAGACGTACGCACAGCTGGCGGTCGCCGCCCGGCTCGGCCCGTACGAGTACGCGGCGCTCGGCACCGACGAAGAGCCCGGCACGGTGCTGCTCACCGTGACCGGCGCGGCGAAGCGCCCCGCCGTGGTGGAGTGCGCCGCCGGCACGCCGCTGCGGGAGATCCTCGACCTCTGCGAGGTGCCGGACTCCCAGGGCATCCTGATGGGCGGCTACCACGGCAAGTGGATCACCCAGGAGGCCGCGGACCGGGCGGAGGTGTCCCGCAAGGGGCTCACCGCGGTCGGCGGCACCCTCGGCGCCGGCATCATCGTGCCGCTGGGCCACGACACCTGCCCCCTCGGCGAGGCCGCGCAGGTGGTCCGCTACCTCGCCGGCGAGTCCGCCGGCCAGTGCGGCCCCTGCAAGATGGGGCTGCCCGACCTGGCCCGCGCCATCGACCTGGCGGTCTCCGGCAGCGCGCCGGTGGAGGTCGTCCGGGCCGCCGCCGGCGACGTCAAGGGCCGCGGCGCGTGCAGCCACCCCGACGGTACGGCCCGGTTCGCGCTGTCGGCGATGGAGGTCTTCGCCGAGGACCTGCGCCTGCACACCACCGGGGACGGCTGCGGCCGGCGGGTCAAGGGCGTGCTGGGGCTGCCCGGCGCGCCCGACAGCAACCCGCAGAAGCTCACCCTCGACTGGTCCCGCTGCGACGGGCACGGGCTCTGCGCCCACGTCGTGCCGGACTTCATCCGGCTGGACGCCAACGGATACCCCGCCTTCCCGTCCACCCCCGTGCCGACCTGGCTCAAGGAGGGCGCGCTCAAGGCGGTCAAGGTCTGCCCCGAGCTCGCGCTGCGGCTGGCCAAGGCCGAATAGAGCACCACCGAGAGGAGACGCGCCATGCGGTCGTACCCCAGGATCGGACCGGGTGGACGACCGCCCGGCGTGGGCCGACGGGCGGCCGTCGGCGTCACGCTGGCCGGTGCCCTGCTCGCCGCCGGCGGCTGCGCGGCCGGCCCGGAGCCGGCCGGGCCGCCCGCCGAGGTCGCCGTCCCGGCGGCCACCGCGTCGCCGCTGCCCACCGGCCCCACCCCGGCGAGCCCGGCGGCCCCGGCGGCCCCGGGCCGGGTGCCCGACACGCTGCGCTTCACCGCGAAGACCCTGGACGGTACGGCCTTCTCGGCCGCCGAGCTGGCCGGCCGGCCGGTGGTGCTCTGGTTCTGGGCGCCGTGGTGCGCCACCTGCGCCAGCCAGGCGTGGACGGTGGCCGAGATCGCCCCGAAGTACCGGGACACCGTGCCGATCGTCGGGGTGGCCGGTCTGGGTGAGCAGCGGGCCATGAAGGACTTCGTCGAGGAGTTCGACCTGGCCGGCACGCCCCAGCTCGACGACCGGGCCGGGGCGCTGTGGCGCCGCTTCGAGGTCGTCGAGCAGAGCACCTTCCTGGTGATCGACCGGGACGGCAAGGTCGTCCACCAGGGCTTCCTGGACGGCGAGGACCTGACCCGCCGGGTCGCCGCGCTGGCCGGGTAGATGCAGACCCCGCTGCTGCTCGCGCTGACCGCCGGCATGCTCGGCGCGGTCAACCCGTGCGGCTTCGCGATGCTGCCGGCGTACCTGTCGCTGCTGGTCGCCGGCGCGGGCGACGGACGTGGCCCGGTCCGCCGCGCGCTCACCGCCGCCGCCGGCCTGACCTGCGGGTACGTCGTGGTCTTCGGCGCCTTCGGGCTGGCCGTGGCGCCGCTGGCCGGTTGGCTGCGCCCCCGGCTGCCCTGGCTGACGGTCACCCTCGGGCTGGGGCTGCTGGCGCTCGGCTGCTGGCTGCTCGCCGGCCGCCGGCTGCCCGCCATCGGGGGTCTCGCCGGCCGGGCGCCCCGGCTCACCCGCTCCTGGGCGTCCATGGCGCTGTTCGGGATGGCGTACGCGCTGGCCTCGCTGACCTGCACGATCGCCCCGTTCCTGGCGATCGTGGTGACCAGCCTCCAGGCCGGCTCGACGCTGCACGGGCTGGCGCTCTTCGTCGCGTACGCGATCGGGATGGGGCTGGTCGCGGCGGTGGCCGCGCTCGGCGTGGCACTGCTACGCGGCGCGGTGGTGGCCCGGCTGCGCGCCGCCGGCGCGTGGGTGCCCCGGCTCAGCGGGCTGGTGCTGCTCCTCGCCGGCGGCTACGTCGCCTGGTACGGCTGGTACGAGGTCCGGCTCGCGCAGGGCCGGCGCGACGCGTTCGGAGATCCGGTGGTGGTGGGCGCGGCCCGGGTCCAGCGGGCGCTGGTCACCGCGCTGGACGCGGTCGGCCCGGCGGTGCTTGCGGCGATGCTGGTGGGCCTGCTGGCAGCGGCGGTGCTGGCGCGCCGCCGCCGCGCCCGGGCGGCGGAGCCGGACGACCGGGGGACCGGAGACGGACGGCGGGGACCGGGAGACCCGGCCCCCGCCGGCGTCGAGGCGGTCAGCGGTTCGGCGTGAGCCGGTCGGTGCCGAGCCGGTCGCGGAGCACCTCGGGCAGCACCACCGATCCGTCGGGCTGCTGGAACTGCTCCAGGATGGCCGGGAAGAGCCGGCTGGTGGCCAGCGCCGACCCGTTGAGGGTGTGCACGAAGCGGGTCTGCTTGCCGCCCGGCTCGCGGTAGCGGATGGCCGCCCGGCGGGCCTGGTAGTCGCCGGCCCAGGAGACCGACGACACCTCCTTGTACTTGCCGGTGCTCGGCATCCAGACCTCGATGTCGAGGGTCTTCTTCATCGAGGCGCTGGCGTCACCGGCGGAGAGCAGGGTGCGCTGGTAGTGCAGGCCCAGCTTCTCGACCAGGCTCTCCGCGTGGGCGAGCATCGACTCCAGCGCCGTGTCGGCCTGCTCCGGCAGGCAGAACTGGAAGATCTCCACCTTGTTGAACTGGTGGCCCCGCACCGTGCCGCGCTCGTCGGAGTGCGAGCCGGCGGCCTCGCGCCGGTAGCACGGGGTGTAGGCGAACGCCTTCAGCGGCAGCTTGCCGGTGTCCAGGATCTCGTCCTGGTACGCCCCGAGGATCGCCGTCTCCGAGGTGGGCAGCAGGAACTGCCCGCGCGGGGCGGACTCCCGGTCCAGGTGGTAGACGTCGTCGTAGAACTTGGGAAACTGGCCGGCGGCGAAGCCGGCGGTGTCCAGCAGCAGGTGCGGCGGCAGCAGGAACTCGTAGCCGGCCTGGACGTGCTCGTCGATGAACCAGTTGATGAGGGCCCACTCCAGCCGAGCGCCCATGCCGGTGTACATCCAGAAGCCGGAACCACCGAGCTTGACCCCGCGCTCGTGGTCGACCAGGCCCAGCATCCGGCTCAGCTCGACGTGGTCGCGGACCTTCTCGATCGCCGGCGGCGCACCGAAGGTCTTCACCACCCGGTTGGCTTCCTTGCCGCCGGGCAGCACGTCGTCGGCGGGCATGTTGGGCAGCTCGCTCATCGTGCCGCGCAGCCGGGACTGCACCTCGTCCAGCTCGGACTCCAGCTCCGCGAGCTGCTTGCGGCCGGCCTCCGGCGCGGAGACCTCCGGCTCGGCGCCGGCCCGCTTCGCCGCCGCGTACGCCCGGGCCTCCGCCTTGCGGCGCTGCCGCTCGGCGTCGATCTCGGTGATCAGGGCGCGGCGCTCCTGGTCGAGTCGCTGGATCTCGTCCAGGACCCGGTTGACCTCGGCGGGATCCAGTCGCTTCGCCAGCGCGGTCGCCACCGCCTCGCGATCCTTCCGGATCAACTCCATGTCGAGCATGCTGCTCCGTACGCCTCCGTCCGGGATGTCAGGTGAGACCACCAGATGCTACCGTCGCGCCTTTCCGCCGCCGGTACGGCCCGGAGGAGCCGCCCCCGGCCGGTCCTGCGCGGAGTCGTCCTCTCCGGCGCGGTCTGCACGGCGCGCCGTCTCGCCCGCGCGGTGGCCTTGCGCCTCGTCACGCACCGCAAGCAGCCCGACGTGCGGCGCTCACGTCACCGTCCGTGATGACTGCCGAGGCTCTGCGCCCCCTCCGTCGCTCCGGGATCTGTCCGCACCTGCCTGACCAGGGCTGACCCGACCCCGCGGCCGTCCACCCGGACACCCGCTCCCGACGCTTTGCTCTGCTGCCGCCGAGGCGACAGCGACCATGCGTGACTGTCGCCGTGAGGGCAGCAGAGCAAAGCGTGCGAGCAAGGTGGGCGGGGGTAGGGGAGGCGGCTACCGTGCGTGAGTGCGGGGTCGCCATAGCCGTCGCGGTGCCGGTCGGCGCGACCGCACCGTGGTGCGGCCGCGCCGGCCGGTCAGAGCCGGATGGGCATCAGGATCGAGAAGGCGTCCTCGTCGTCGGGGCGGCGGATCGCCAGCGGGGCGATCGGGCCGTCCAGCTCGAGCACCAGTTGCGGGCCGCCCGCGGCGTCCAGCGCGTCCAGCAGGTAGCCGCGGTTCACGCCGACCCGCAGCTCGCCGGGGCCGGTGGTGGCGGCGGCACCCTCCGGGCCCGCGGCCAGGTCGTCCGGGCCGAGCAGGCGCAGGCCGTCCCGCTCGTCCAGGCCGAGCACGGTCACCGCCAGCGGCACGCCCTCGTGGTCGCGGGTGACGGTGGGCGCGCCGCCGTCGCGCAGCGCCGCGCGCAGGGCGGGCGCGTCCACCGGGATCCGGCGGACGGGGGCCTCCCCGGCCGCCCGGTGCAGCAGCCGGCGGTAGTCGGGGAAGTCGTACGGCAGGGCGGTCGCGGTGACCGGCCGACCCGCGACGCTGACCGTCACCTCGGCCCCGGCCAGGCTCAGGTGCGCCTCGGGGGTCGCCCCGGCGCCGGTGTCCAGCAGGGCGCGGATCTCGTCCACCGCGCCGACCGGGAGCAGCGCGCGCACCGCCGGGCCGTCCACCCGTCCGGGGGTACGCGCCAGCGCCAGGCGGTGCCGGTCGGTGGCGACCAGCCGTACGCCGTCGGCCTCCACGTCGAGGAGCACACCGGAGAGCACCGGCAGCTCCGGGTCGGCGCCGACGGCGAAGCGGACGGCGTCGACGGCGGCGGCCAGGTCGACGCGGGACAGCACGACACGGGTGGTCATCGGAATCTCCTCGGGATCGAGCAGGGCACGGATCCGGGAGAGTTCGCGGCGGGCGTCGGCCAGGCCGTCCTCCAGCCGGTGCAGGTGCGCGTCGAGCAGCCGCCCCACCACCGCCGGCTCGGCCCGGTGGCGCAGCGCCTCGGTGATCCCCTTCAGCGGCATGCCGACCCGGCGCAGGCCGGCGACCAGCCGGGCCGGGGCCACCTGCTCGTCGGTGTACCACCGGTAGCCGGTCACCGGGTCCACCAGCGCCGGGGTCAGCACCCCGCAGCGGTCGTAGAACCGCAGGGCGCTGACCGTCAGGCCGCTGGCCCGGGCCAGTTCGCCGATGCTGCGCAGCTCGCTCTCCACGACGGTGATCCTGTCGTCTCGACCAGGTCGAGGGTCAAGCGGCGGGGCGGCCAGCGCTCACCGCGGCGCGTCCAGCACCCGGAACGTGATGCCCGCCTTCACCAGCCGGTCCAGCAGTGCGTCGCCCATCGCGGTCACCGGGGTGACCTGCCCCGCGGTGGCCTGCAGGTCGTCGCAGGCCAGGCAGAGCGCCGACTCGGCGAGCATCTTCGCCGTCTCGTCGTACCCGGGGTCGCCGCCGGAGACCTCGGTCAGCACCCGCCGGCCCCCGCCGGAGCCGAGGAAGCGCACCCGGAACCAGGACTTCGCCCGCTGCTCGGCGGTCGGCCCCTGACCGGAGGCGAGCCGGCCGAACAGCCAGCGCCGGGTCGGCGGCAGCTTCACCAGGCCGACCAGGCCGGCCAGTCCGACCCCGCTGGCCAGCACCGTGGGCAGCCGCTTCACCGCGGCGAAGTGCCGGTAGCGGAAGTCCGGGCCGTACTCCGGGCGGGCCGCCGCGGACCGGCGGACCACCTGCGGGTCGATGGTGGGCAACGGCACCGCCCACATGCCGATCTCCTTCGACCGGCCCACCCGGCCCGGCACCGCGCGGACCCGGCGTCCCTCCGGTCGGGGCTCGACGGCCTTGCGCTCCTTCGCCGCCTGGCTGGTCTCGCCGGTGCGGGAGAACGCGGTCAGCGCCGAGTGGTACGTGCCGGCGGAGAACCGCCCGCCCGCCCGGACGAAGCCGTCCACCGTGATCGGCCCGTCCGACGGGAGCTGCTTGACGGTGTACCAGGTGCCCAGGTCGTGCGGGATCGAGTCGAAGCCGCAGGCGTGCACCAGCCGGGCCCCGGTGCGCACCGCCTCGGCGTGGTGCCGCACGTACATCCGGTCGACGAACTCCGGCTCGCCGGTGATGTCCAGGTAGTCGGTGCCGGCGGTGGCGCACGCGGCCACCAGCGGCTCCCCGTGGTGGACGTACGGGCCGACGGTGCTGGCCACCACCCGGGCGCTCTCGGCGACCATCTGCAGCGACGCGGCGTCGGTGACGTCGGCGGTGAGCAGTGGCAGCTCGACCAGCGCCGGGTCGATGTCGGCCAGCCGGTCACGGACCGCCGCCAGCTTGGTCGGGTTGCGTCCCGCCAGCGCCCAGCGCAGCCCGGCGGGGGCGTGCCGGGCCAGGTACTCGGCGGTCAGGCCACCGGTGAAGCCGGTCGCACCGAACAGGACGATGTCGTACGGGCGGTCGTCAGGCATCCGCCGAGTCTGCCACCCTCCGAGGGCGTTTTCACCGCTGCGGAACGAAGATCCTCCCGGGGGAGCGCGCTCATCCCGGACCCTCCAGCGGCGAGCGGCCCGCGCGCAGCACCTCGCCGGTCTCGGCGAGCTGCTTGACCCGGCGCAGCACGCCCCGCAGGAACAGCCCCGGGTCGTCGCCGACCAGGTGCGCCGCCATCCCGGGCAGTGTCGCCACCCCGCCGAGCGGGCGGACGGCCAGTTCGCTGCCGCGCCCACCGGGGGCCGGGCGCAGGTGCAGCTCGACCGCGCCGTCCAGCGGGCGCAGCGGCTCCGGCCACCCGCCGCCGCCGGGCAGCACCTCCGGCGGTGGCCGGTCGATCGTCACCACCTGCCAGCGGCCGGGTCGCGGGTCGGCGCCGGGTGCGCGCGGCCAGTTCCCCCTCCGGGGTACGACCAGCGCGCGCAGCGCCGCCGCGCCGGCGGTGGCCACACCGAGGAAGAGCGCGCCCCGCCGTCGCATCCGTACCACCTGCCCCTCGCGCGGCCCGACGCCGGTTGCGGTACGGGCGACCGGTCACGCGCGGCCGGTCGCCCGGTACGCCCAGAGTCGGGGTGGCCCGGGTGACCCGGGCTCCCCCCGAAGGGGTGAACCCGGCCCGGCCGGGTAAGCGCCGCCGACCTGGGGAGGAACGCGTCGACGGGGGTGGGTGCATGCCGCAGCGGCAGCTGAGCAGCAACGGGATCGCCGAGGCGTCGGCCGGTCCGCCGCCGCTGCTCGCCTCCCGGCTGGCTCCGCCCGCGCTGCCCGAGCCGCTGCTGCTGCGGCCGCGCCTGATCAGCCGCCTGGACGCCGGGGCCGCCGGGCCGGTCACCCTGGTCCGCGCCCCGGCCGGCTGGGGCAAGACCACCCTGCTCGCCGCCTGGGCGGCCGCAGCGCCCGAGCCGGGACCGGCGTGGGTGCAGGTGGAGGAGGGTGACACCGGGGAGCGGCTCTGGGCGTACCTGGCGGCGGCGCTGCGCGGGGTGGCCGAGCCGGCGGCGGAACCGGCCGTACCGGCGACCCCGCCCCGCCCCGACCAGCTGGAGCTGCTCGCCGCCGGGCTGGCTGCCCGGGAGCGGCCGGTGCTGCTGGTCCTGGACGACCTGCACCGGGTCACCGACCCGGCCGCACTGACCGGGCTGGAGTTCCTGCTGCGGCACACCGACGGGCGGCTGCGCCTGGTCGCCGGAGCCCGCACCGACCTGCCGCCGGCGCTGCACCGGCTGCGGCTGGCCGGCGAGCTGACCGAGATCGGCCCCGACGAGCTGGCCTTCACCGACGACGAGGTCGCCGACCTGCTGGTCGCGCACGGCGCGCCGCTGCCCGCCGCGGCGGTCGCCCGGCTGCGGGAGCGCACCGGCGGCTGGCCGGCCGGGCTGCGCTTCGCCGCGCTCGCCGCCCGGGACCGCTCCGACCCGGAACGCTGGGCCGAGCGGTTCGGCGGCGACCAGCCGGACGTCGCCGCGTACCTGCGGGCGGAGGTGCTGGCCGGGTTGCCGCCGCCGGCCCGGGACCTGCTGCTGCGGGCGGCGGTCGCGCCGGCGGTCCGCGCCGACCTCGCCGACGCGCTGACCGGCCGGGGCGACGGCGGCCAGCTGCTCGCCGGGCTGGCCCGGGAGAGCGGTTTCGTGCACCGCGACGACAGCGAGCCGCCCTGGTACCGGGCTCACCCGCTCCTGGCCGACCTGCTCCGCGAGGAACTCGACGGGCTGGACGAGGACGAACGGCGCGACCTGCACCGGCGGGCGGCGGGCTGGTACGCCGGCCACGACCGCCCGGCCGAGGCGCTGCGCCACGCGCTCGCCGCCGGCGAATGGGAGCGGGCCAGTGAGCTGCTGCTCACCGGCTGGCCGGAACTGGTCCCGTACGACGCGGAGGCCGCCGCCGGCCCGCCCCCACCGGCACCGCCGCCCGAGGCGGTCCGCCGGGACCCGGAGCTGGCCCTGGCCGGTGCGGCCGAACGGGCGTACGCGGGCGACAGCGGGGCCGCCGCCGCCCGGCTGCGTGAGGCCGTGGCGGCGGCCCGGTCGCTGGCCGAGCCGCGCCGGGACCGGTTCCGCCGGCTGGCCACCGCGCTGGAACTCACCCTGGCCCGGCTCGCCGGGGACCACCGGGAGGTACGCGCCGCCGCCGCCCGGCTGCTCGCCAGCCGCGACCCGGCCCAGGTCGGCAGCCCGGACACCGACGACCCGCGTACCGGTGAGGACGCCGACGTGCGGGCGGTGGCCGGCACCGCGCTCGGCCTGGTGGACCTCGCCGAGGGCGACCTGCCGGCGGCCTCGGCGAGCTTCGGCGCGGCGCTCGACGCCGCCCGCCGGGCCGGACGGCCCCGCACCGAGCTGGTCTGCGCGGCGCGGTACGCGGTGCTGCACGCGCTCGCCGGGGAGCTGCGCGCAGCGGAGCGGACCGCCCGGAGGGCGCTGGAGATGCCGTCCTGCCAGGGGTGGTCGAGCCGGGCCGAGTGCGCCCACGCCCATCTGGCGCTGGCCCTGGTGGCGCTGCACCGCGACCAGCCCGAGGAGGCCACCGCGCACCTGGCGCTCACCGGCCCGGCCGGCGGGGACGCCACCGTCGCCGCCGCGGCGGCGCTGTGCCGGGGCGGGCTGCTGCGCGACGCGGGGGAGCCGGCGGCGGCCACCCAACTGGTGGCGCGGGCCCGGGAGGAGCTGGCGTCCCGCTCCGTCGCCGGGGAACTCGCCGACCGGCTGCTCGCCCTGGAGGCGGACCTGCGCGGCGAGCAGGGCGACGTGGACACCGCCCGGGGGCTGCTCGCCGACCGGGCGCGAGCGCCCGAGCCGGCGCCGGTGCTCGCCCTGGCCCTGGCCCAGGCGGAGCTGCGGGCCGGCGACGTGCGGGCGGCCGGCTACGCCCTGCCGGACTGGGACGCCCCGGTCGCCGCGGACTGGCCGCTGCCGGTGCGCCTCGGTGCCGGGGTGCTGGAGGCGGTGCTGGCCCGCCGGGGTGGCGACGTCCGGCGCGCGGGGCGGCTGCTGGAACGGGTGCTCGACCTGGCGGGCGCGGAGGGCCACCGGCGGGTGTTCACCCGGGCGGAGCCGGTGGTGCGCGACCTGCTCGCCGCTCACCTGGACTCCGGCACGGCGCACTGGCCGACGGTGAGCGACCTGGTCCGGGGCGCCGACGAACCCGCCGACCGGGGCGCGGCGGGGCCGGAGCCGGCGTTGGACGAGCCGCTGACCGAGCGGGAGCTGACCATCCTGCGCTACCTGCAGAGCATTCTGTCCAACGTGGAGATCGCCAGCGAACTGTCCCTGTCGGTCAACACCGTCAAGACGCACGTCCGCAACATCTACCGCAAGCTCGACGCGACCCGCCGGCGCGAGGCGGTGCGGCGGGCCCGCGAGCTGCGGCTGATCTGACCCGTCGCGCCGACCACCGCCGGGCGGTGCGATCCCGGCGGTGGTCGGCGAGCGGGTGGTGGGGTCAGGCGCCGGCCGCCGCGTCCACCGCGGCGAGCAGTTCCGGCAGGTCGTGCCCGCCCTCGTGGCGGACCTCGTTGACGAAGAGGGTGGGTGTGCCGTTCACCCCGCTGCGGATGCCGCCGACGAAGTCCCGCCGCACCCGGTCGGCGTAGGCGTGCCGGTCGACCTCGGCGCCCACCTCGTCCGGCGGCAGGCCCAGCTGTTCGACGCCGAGCGACAGGTGCACCGGGTCCAACTGGTCCTGGTGCTCGTAGAGCCAGTCGTGCATCTCCCAGAACCGGTCCCGGCGCGCGGCCGCCTCGGCGACCTCGGCGGCGCTCTCCGCGTACGGGTGGACGTTGGCGATCGGGAAGTGCCGGTAGACCAGCCGGACGGTGGCGCTCCGCTGGCGCAGCACCTCGGCCAGGTTCGGGTACGCCGCCCCGCAGAACCGGCACTGGAAGTCCCCGTACTCGACGATGGTGACCGGCGCGTCCGCCGGACCCCGGACGTGGTCGGTGTCGTCCACCGGCGTCCGCAGCCGGGAGGTGACCTGGAGCGGTGTGGTCATCGGGTCACCACCTGCCGATCGGACCCGAGCCCCTCCAGCGCGTCGAGGATGCCGTCGGCGCCCGGGTTGACCTCCGGCGGCGAGAGCTGGCTCCAGGCCACCGTCTGGTCCGGGCCGAGCACCACCAGCGCCCGCGCCGACTGCCCCTGCGAGGTGTACGCGCCGTACCGGCGGGACACCTCGCCCTTCGGCTCGAAGTCGGCCAGCAGCGGGAACGCGATGCCCCTGGCCTCGGCGAAGGCCTGGTGCGACCAGACGCTGTCGACGGAGATGCCGAGCAGCACCGCGTCGTACCGGTCGAACTCCGGCATCGCCGCCTGGTACAGCGTCATCTGGTCACCGCAGACCGGGGTCCAGTCGGCGGGGTAGAAGGCGAGCACCACCGGCCGGCCGCGGAACTGCCCGGGGCCGGTGCGCCGCCCGTCCGGGGTGGCCGGCAGGGTGAAGTCGGGCGCCGGGCTCCCGGGTCTGATCAGCCCGTCCGAATCAGTCATGACTCCCACGGTGCCCGCCGGCCGGGTGACGGCGGATCACCCGGCCCGGGTGGTCTCAGCGGGCCGCCACCGTGACGTGGTTGTGCACCTCGCGGATGCCGGGGGCGGACCAGACGATCCGCTCCACCTCGTCGCGCTCGGGCACGGAGTGCACCAGGCCGTCGATGACCACCGTGTCGCCGTACACCCGGATGCTGATCCGGTCCGGCTCGGTGGCGCCGCTGCGGGCGAGCGCGTCGACGATCCGGTCGGGCAGGTCGGCGCCGCTCGGCGGGGTGGGC